>NZ_JAAHHC010000003.1:0-107702 GCF_010672265.1 Moorena sp. SIO3A2 | reverse complement strand
ACATTGCCATCTTTGGTGAGTAACATACGGGTTTTCCACTCTTGATCGCCATCGTTCTGAATTGCCAAACTGTAGCCGCCAGTCGCAAATCCCCAGCGGGCTGTGGGGATATCATTGACTACTAAATGACGTCCTGCGTTTGGGGGACCAACGACAAGCTGATGATCGGGACTATCCGTACCAATCCCGACATTGCCATCTTTGATGACCATCTGTACTGTTCCGCCAGTACCAGGGTTCAGTTCATTGTGATCATGAGTACCACCTTTATACCAAGCAAAGTTCTTGTCAGTGCGGAAATATTGGGTACCAGCCTGTATCCCGATGCCGTAATTTTGACGCCACAAGTTAATCATCTGTCTGGTTGATGCACCAAAGCTGAGACTTCTTGAGACAGATAATTGATTTGTGGTTGTAGTCCCATCTACCAGTAGGTTTTTATCCCCTGGATCTGAATCACCACCAACATGCAAACCGCCATTTATAGATAGTTTTGCCCCTGGATTTGTCGTCCCAATCCCCACATTACCACTACCACTGTCAATAAAAAGCCTACTATCTCCAAAGGAATTAGATATATTTAAACCTTGCTTATCTCCTGATTTTTGACTAATACTCCAAGTCTTTGCCTCACCCGCATAAAAATCCAACAGTTTTTCATCCGTACCCTGCGCCATAATCTTCAGGGGAGTATCTGCCCCAAAGGGCTTTTCTATGGCATCATCTTTAATATTGAGAGTGGATTCAATAAAATCTGCGAAATCCTGTTGAGAAGGCTTTGCCCCTGTCTTGAATAATCCTTGCAGTTCGCTTCTATTCTTTTGAGCCATGATCAATACTCCTGTTAACTAACAATAAAATCAATACCAATAATCATGTAACCAATGCCCTCGAAATCTTCCTGATCATAGTTGTCTGTGCCAATTAGGTCGATAATATGTTGAGGAGCAGAAACCAAAATCGAATCGGGGTGTTGCACTTGGGCGAGATTAAACTGATTAAGCCGATAATAAGTATCTGACTTGCCGCCAGATCCTGCTTTGATGCCGACTTGCTCGATTAATTTGAGATAGCCAACATAATCTACATAGGGTCTTTTCTCAATAAAATGGACGATTGAGGAACTATGGATTGAACTCCCAAAGGTAATATCTGCTTGTTCTTCATAGGCCCACGGGGACAAAAAACGTTTAATATCTTCATTGAGTTGATTGAGATAGTACCCTTGGTCATATCCAGGGCGAAAACGGATAGCCACTCTGTATTTAATGCGTTCGTAGCGAGGATTTTTAACCACGATTTGCACAAATGGTGAGGTATAGTTTTGCAGGTATGCCTGGATTTCCTTGAGTAAATACAAAGGTGCTTTGGGTTCGAGGGGAAAGAAAGGCGCTGTATTGGCAATATCGGGAACAACTACTACTGTTACCTTGGCATCACCAGGATTGTGGTTGCCAGCAGCAGAAGTGATACATTTCACCTTATAGATTTGGGGGAACTTTTCCAGTACCAGGCGTTCGTAATCCCAGGCAGTTATAGCCCTCTGTTTATGGCGCAGTCTTTCACTCACCCCCATGGTGAAAGCGCGATTGTCTTCTTTTGGTTTACCGCCAAAGGAACTATAGGGCTGTTGTACTGTGTTGATGGCGGGTTCTCGTGTGACAAATCCTTGAATAGAATTAGCAGCTAAGGGTTTACTTAAATGGTCGGCTGCATTCCCCTGATTCACAAAGGTCGCCCTGACTGCTTGGGTTTTGATGTCGAGAGTATCAGGAATGGCAGCAGCGTTTTCCGTGACGGTGGCTCGTAACCAATGTAAACCACTGGGTAACAAGTTATGCTGACTGGTGGCTCCCTCAGGGATACTCAAGCGGATAATCCCTGCATCCACTAACCCATTGGTACTATCGGAAAGCATCTCTGTATCTTGAAATTCTCGCCAAGAATTACCACTCAAGTAACTCCAGTGAATCTGTGGTGGAGTTAGTTCCCCATTACCACTGCCCGGTATCATTTGGAAGAGGATGGAAATGTTTTGGGGTGGTTGCAGATTGCGGATACCGATGTATAATGTTCCTTCTTCTTGATAGTTCGGTAGGAGATAATATTGGTTGTCTTGATTGAGAGTTTGGATATCCGCATAGCCAAAGGGATGAAGTTGGAAGATTTGACTAGGTTCCTGCTCGCTTTGGGAGGCTTGCAAGTCAATCTCTACTGAGGCGGTATAGTCGAGGGAGATGGCTTTCACTTGCGGGGTGTAAGGGGGATAAACTGTCAGAGATTTGATAGCATCATCCGTTGACAAAGCCACCTTGTATAGGACTATCTGATATAAATCATGGGCAAAATCTGGACTTTCTAGTTCTAGTTTGAAATACCGATTTTGCTCAAAAGTATCGTCTGTTTCTGTTTCTAAGCTAGAAGTATCGAGAGAATAGCCTGGAATATTAAAGTTTTGATAATTGAGGTTAATTGAATTATTTAAAGTATTGTTATTTTCGGTAAAGATGGATTTGGGACCTTCAATATCCACCCAGCTTCTGTTATTGAGAAGTTTCAAACTGGCTTGAAAGCTGTTATTAGCGATCGCATTCGGAATTATGCCAGTGATTGAGTATGCCTGATAATGGGTTGCAAAGTCTTGAGGAAGTCCCATCCATTCCATCTTGATAGCAAGACTATCTAATTTTTTGGTACTAATTTCTGTATTGGCGAAGTAAAAACCCGAACCTGCTTTAGGATTATTGCTAAAGGGTTGAAAAGGACTTTTGGTATTGAGTACTGAGTTATCATTTCGCAGTTTGATATCTTGAATATTCTCAGCCTTAACTTGTATTTTGACTTTTTCTAAGCGCACCGATTTAAATTCCTCGTAATAGATAAGTCTTGACTGGGAATTTTCTGCTGCTGATATTTCTTTCAACAGAATTTTTACAATCGGATAGGAAGTTGCGATGAAAAAAGTTGACTCATCTGGTTTTGGTGGCAAGATAGCTGGTAGGGTAGAATCGAGTTTTAACTGAAACTGTAAACTGTTAAGGTAAATAGCAGAAGAACGATAGAGGTTAATCTTGTCAGTACTAACAGCCTCTTGAGGGAAATTCCCAATTTGCTTTATATAAGCTTCCTTCTTGCTATCGCTGACTAATCCTGTAATCTTGAATATCTTACCGTCATCCCAGACAAGAAGCTGCCCCACATCGGAAAAGGTATATTCAGAACCTTCACGAAAAGAAACACTTGTAAAGTTACCATTTTCCGAAGAAGTCGAACTCAGAGATAGTTCTGTAGCGGGATAGGATTTAAGAGGTTCTTCTACAATAAAATCTCCAATTTTAGATCCAAAGGATTGAAGTTGTATCCATTGGGTTTCACTACTCAAGTAAATTTCAAAAGGTTCATTTTCACTGCTTAGTATTTCTTGGAAAGCATCCCGATTCAAAGTGTTTCCTTGAGAAGCGAAGGTGAGGGTAATAGTACGTGTACCTTCTTGCAACAAAAATACGGGAGAAGTAATGGTAAAACCGATGAAGTTTTGCGAGGTTTGACTAATCTCGCCAAAAGTATGAAAAGGTTGTGATATAGTGGCTTGAACCTTTTCTGCATCAACTAGAGAAGTTGCATGAATATTTTTAATTTCGCTTCTACCAATAGGAGGATAAGTAAAGTTCCTTTTCTTAGTTTGGGCTTTCTCAACGAGGCGATAGACTTCTTCCCAATCTGGATTTTCTGTAGTGGCTTGGATTTCCATAATCTTCCGGAAATCTGCCACACTCAGATACAGTTCTTCTTTGATATATCTAATAACTGGTTCTTGGTCAAGGTGATCAAATATCTCTTGGAGGGTTGTATAACCATTAGGCATTTTCGGCAAAGGATCGCCAGGATTAGGTGACCCAAGAGCCAATTCCATCATGCTCTTGAAAGCCAATTGTTCTCGCTCTTCTTGTTCTCGTTTTTCTTTTAAGGCATTACGCCTCCCCATGGTAATTTTTTTTCTGTAAGCTTTTTCTAGTATTTTATAAACTTCGTTCCATTCTAATTCTGTAGGTTCTTGGACGTCTGCATCTCCCTTCTTTATTTGCCGATCATGTATCTCAAAGCAATATTTGAAATTTTCTACAGTGGCAAAAAAAAGTTTATTTTTAATATAATCCTCTTGTTCCTGAGGAATTTGTTCAATCTCAATATCGTTGATTTGTTGATAAATACGTTCTTTAAGATAATCAATATCAACAGCGTCACCATTAAAATCAGGAAGTTGGTCTCCTTGGTTGGGGCTACCAACCGCCCAGCGCAGCATGTTTTCAAAGCTTTGATCGCTCTTGTTATCTTGCTGATGAATATTTTCTAAACTGATGTAATCTTTTTCCAGAAATAAGGTTTTGATGCTGGCTACTTGAGCTTGATTAACAACTATGTTTTCATCGGTGGCATAGTTAATATTAACCCCTTGACTATCTTGTCCAGCACTGAGCAAAGTACCCTTGTTAATAAGATGGGCTTCTTCTCCTTGCCCCAGCTCAAAAATTACATTAACTTTGTCTGGAACTTCCTCTTTTGTCCTTAACTGCAGTACCTCTTTATAATAAAAATCGAGATATCTTTGGGTCAGTGCCTTGAACTGTTGCTGAGGATAGCGTAATAATTGTAAAAACGTGAACAACAAAACTAGATGAGGTTGGGCTAATTGCCTTTGTGTCGATGGATCGTCGGCAAAACTTTCCGGGTTATTAATGTAAGCAAGCATTTGCTCAACATCTCCCCCAAAGAAACTCGACCAATCCCCATTTATCCGATTGGACTCATCGTAATAGTTTAGTTTTGTGGCATACTTTTGTACGAAGGTGAGTAAATCAGAAACATCGCGCTCATCTACGGAAACATAATCTGGTTCGAGTTCCCTTAGCAAGCGTCCGCGCTGACTAACGCCATCACGAAAAATATGATGTATAATTTTATTGTTTGTATTCATAACTAAATTCTATATCATTGATCAGGAGGGCGGATGTAAACTTTATTAACAAGCTAATCTAAAATAAAGTAATAAATCTTCATATCAGGAAGGAAAATAAAATTTGGTGTAAGCATTTAGTTATCAGCCATTAGCGATCAGCGATCAGCGATCAGCGATCAGCGATCAGCCATTGGCCGTAGGCCACGCTACTTGAGGTGCTATCAGCTTTTGAATAAAAGCTGACGGCTGACGGCTGTTCGCGTTCGCGAAGCGTCGGCTTTGCCGAAAGCGTGGCCAACGGCCTTTAGCTGTTCGCGCAGCGTGCGCGTAGCGCATATGCTTACTTTAAAAAGCTATTTGCCCACCCGACAAGAATAGGTAGGGTGGGCAAAATTCAAGCGGTTGTCGGTTTGATTAGAAATCATGGCTAATTTGCCCACCCGACAAGAGCGGCGATCCCACCCTAAACGATTGTCCGATTAATTCAAAGTCTTTGGTTTCTTGATTTTTAAGTTTGGCTCGAATCTGAGCAAATTGTCTAACAACATTGGGGTTATATAATCGTTCGCCACAATGTAAACAGACTTCGGCTTCTACTTGAACAATGGCTGTATTTCCCCCACCTTTGAGGAGTTTTTTAACTTGTTTGGTGGTCAATTCTCCTTGACAATTAGGACATTTTTTATGGGTTTTCATCACTATCTCCTTATTTGGCCATTAATCCACTTTTTCGGATCAGGTCGATATACAGTAACTAAAATAGCTGTGTTTGTTTCTTGATCATAATCCCAGACGCTATGAATTGGCTCAGTTGCAAAGTTTTCGCCATAGATTAGGCAGCGCGGATAAGGTTGATGATTAGTATAGTCTTCTATGATTTCACCATACAGAACAGAATGATAAATTTCATCAAAAGACAATTGATATTCTTCTGCTTCTTCGTCAGCATGATCGGTAATCCAAAATCGATAATCAAGAATTGCATCACTAATTTGCTTTATATTCATTCATTTTAGCTTACATCTGATTAAGGATAGCTGTATTGTACTATTTTAATCGATAAAGCACCGAATATTACCAGATAGATGGTGCGTTACATTTCATGCTTCGCACCCTACAAGAGTAGCGATCGCACTATCTTTTTAGATCACAAATGGTTACACTCTTTGCCTATCAATCGTTTCAAGCAATATCGTCCCCCCATATGCCCCACATCACTTGTATAATTGAGTTAATTTCAGTTCTGATCTGCACAAGATGCCTAACCGCGATCGCTTCCATTATGGTGTTCGCCGTGCCCTAGAAAAAGACGGGTGGTTGATTACTGATGATCCCCTTCGCCTGCGTTGGGGTAAGCAAGATATGTACGTTGATCTAGCAGCCGAAAAACTGCTCCTAGCGGTCAAAGATGAGCAGCAGATTGCTGTTGAGATTAAAACCTTTGGTGGTCCGAGCTCAATTGCTGATGCTCAAAAATCCCTAGGTCAATATTTTATTTATCTCTCTGTGATTAAACGCTTAGAACCTCAACGCAAGCTTTATCTAGCACTCCACGAAGAAGTATATGAAGATTTCTTTACAGAACCCCTGGGAGAAATCATTCTCAGTGATTACAACGTGCCTATTATTGTCTTTGACCCCGATCGGGAGGTTATTATCCGATGGATAGATTAACTAATTACCGCAAACTAATTCGAGAAATTATCACAAATCATACAAAAGTGCCCTATAAGCATGGAGACATTAAGTTTGAGACGGTCTTTGATCGGGAATCCGATCGCTACCTGCTGATGATTTTAGGCCGTCAGAATAAGCACTATGAGCATGGTTGTTTAATCCATGTTGATATTATCGATGGAAAAATCTGGATTCAACGAGATGGCACAGAAGTTGGAGTGGCTAACGAATTCGTTGAAGCTGGTGTCCCAAAAGAGCAAATTGTTTTGGGTTTTAAGTCACCTGAACGCAGGAAAGATACGGAATTTGCTGTTGCGTAGAGCGTACCCTATTAGTCGTAGGGTGGGCAAATTCTGAGAGTTTGACAATTTGATCACGAATCATGTCCATTTGCCCACCTATTAGTGGTAGGGTGGGCAAATTCTGAGAGTTTGACAATTTGATTAGGAATTATGTCCATTTGCCCACCCTACAAAAGCGATCGCGTAGCGTGGCCTACGGCCAATCGCACTTTGTACAACACCTAATTGAAAACTGCTATAATTGAATTAAAAGGATATCTAATCAAAAAATGACTAGGACACAAGTAAGTACAGAACATATTAGTATTAATCCCGAAATTCGCTTCGGTAAACCTTGCATTATGGGAACAAGGATAGCTGTTATTGATATTGTCAATTGCTATCTAAAACTGTCAGAATCTCTTGAAGATATTGCTCAAAATTATAATTTATCTCTAGCTTCGGTTCATGCGGCAATGGCCTATTATTACGATCATCGAGAAGAACTGGAAATTCGTAGGGCAGAAGGTGAAGCATTTGCTCAGGATTTTGCTAAAAATAACCCTTCTTTATTACAGGAAAAACTTAGGAATTTAAAGGGTGAGTAAAAGGATTCGTTATCATTTGGATGAGCATATTAAATCGGTAATTGCCCGGGAATTACGCCATCGTGGAATTGATGTAACAACTACGGTTGAGGTACAGTTGAGAACTAAAAGTGATGAGTCTCAATACTCCCTACTCCCTACTCCCTACTCCCTTTGCTATAGCTGATAACTGATAGCTGATAGCTATCGATCGCATTTATTTACATTCTCCCTCAAAAAAAAAATTATAAAAACCCTTGACAAATTAAATTATAATCATTACGATTATATTTGTAAACAAAAAGCAAAAGGTTACCCTTATGCCATCAGAATTTCCAACTAATAATCCAGACAACAATCCAGAGGATTCTTCCAACAAAAAAATCCGTGTTCAGCACATTTTAAAGGGCGACCGCAAGGCAGTAACTAATACCATGCATGCCCTGTATGCAATGGGCTACGCCCAAATATCCGAGTGGAGTCCTCTGCAGCGGACGGATGTTCCCGGAGAATTCATAACAATTATGACCAAGTACTTCAGGCTCCGTTAAAACGTTAAAGCGATGCAGAGGTGCGACCCGTGGCGAATTTAATTCGCCTACGGAAAACGCACCATTACGGTCTTGGGGGTTTCCCCCATGAGCGACTGCATCAAGACATTGCTGGGGGGTTTTCCCCCTGGCCAAACCATCCGGTCCAATAACATAGGAGCACGTCTGGATAGGTTATAAAACTGAATGACATAAGGTAACATTCCTAGCCGTGGATAGTATTTCTGCGGCTATTTTTTTTAAGGTTGGGATGTTGAAGGTTGAAGGTTGGGATGTTGAAGGTTGGGATGTTGAAGGTTGAAGGTTAGTTGGTTGAAGGTTGAAGGTTGGGATGTTGAAGGTTGAAGGTTGGGATGTTGAAGGTTGGGATGTTGAAGGTTGAAGGTTGGGATGTTGAAGGTTGAAGGTTGGGATGTTGAAGGTTGAAGGTTGGGATATTGAAGGTTGAAAGCACTGTAGGGTGGGCAAATTCTGAGAGTTTGACAATTTGATAAAGAATCATGTCCATTTGCCCACCCGACAAGAGCGATCGCACCAGGCGATCGCTACTTTGAGCCTAATATTTTGTCATATTCGGCGTGTGTTCCAATCCAAAACCAAGCTAGATCATTATCCTTTTCTACCGCAATCGCTCTGTAGTGTAAACCCACTCGAACTGACCAAAACCGACCTACTTTCTTGAAATGTAGTGAGGGATATCGAGGATCCTGTTTGAGCAACTCGTAACATCTATCGGCAAGTTCTTGGATTTCCGATGGTAGCTGTCGATAATAATACCCAAAATCTGGTGTAGCAAGATGTTTCACAAATCAGTACAATTTCCTTGTTGTAAATCTTTCAGTGCTTTGTCTGCTAGTGCATCTAGCCTACCAGCCGCAACATCTGCTTCAAATTGTCGATCCCAATTTGCTGCATCAAATTCTGCAAACCAATTCCGAAATTTGGCGAGATCCTCACTAGACAGTTGACTGACAGCACGTTCAATTTCTCCTAAGTCACTCTTATTCATAAGCCCTAATTTTGTACAGATCTATTCAAATTATACCGGGGACTACTTATTTGTTTACATTTAATGGTTTGCACCCAAAAAGAGCGATCGCACTGAGTTATCGCGCAAGCATTCAGCCATCAGCGGTTAGCTGTCAGCCGTCAGCCTAATGTTTAAAATAAATCTCAAATGAGAGATATTTCTACTCCCTACTCCCTACTCCCTACTCCCTACTCCCTACTCCCAGATCCGCTGTTCCCTTTGCTAAAGCTGATAGTGTGTTCGCATTCGGTTGGGTAGGGTGGGCAAATTCTGTAGCGAAGGCAATAATATCAACAATCCTGTCGATTTGCCCACCCTACTTTATCGGCTAAAGCTGATAGCTGAATACTTACATTATCGCTGTCGGGTCATTCCAATTATTGCGTCTACGGTAAAGTCTGAGATAGTGTCAAGGGTCGGGAGTATGTCAGTTCCGGCAAACACCAGTGGTAGCTCCTGGTTTTCCCAAACCCAGATTTGCTGTCGCTGAATATCGATTAGCCAAGCCAGCTGAGTCCCGTTGCTCAAGAGGTGCGACCCGTGGCGAATTTAATTCGCCAACGGAAAGCGCACCTAAAGTGCAAAATTTTGTTCTGTAGGTCTAATGTGCTTTGGTCAGGGGAGCGAATTTCAATTAACCAGTCTGGTGAACCTTGCAGGGGGCCATCTTCATCCCTGAGGCGGACGCTTTTAACAACGACAATATCTGGTACAGGGGATAAGGGAGGAATGATGCACCGGAGTTCTTGAATCGCAACGCAAGCATGGGTTTGATTGTTGATGGCGTTTACGAGGTTGCGTTGGAGGCGGGAATGAAACAATGTTGGCATAGGCTTTTGCTTCGGGTGTCCATGGATGAATTCCCAAGCAGGAGATGCTTCTATATTCGGTTGTTGGAGAAAAGTGTCTAAGGAGTTAGTAATGCTAGGTGATTGCATAATTAAGTTAGCTGAAGAATGCAAAAATTATCCCTATCCAACAAATAGACCTCTTGCCAAAGTATTTTTATGATAGTGTTTACGTCAATTCTTTTCCACTGTTCCCAGCTCATAATAGATCGGCGTAGGGTGGGCAAATCATGATAGTTTGGCAATTTAATCATAGTGTCATGCCCATTTGCCCACCCTACTACAGATCGGCGTAGATCGGCGTAGTGCGATCGCATTCGGTTCGGTAGTTGGGTAGCATTCGGTTCGGTAGTTGGGTAGGGTGGGCAAATTCTGTACGGAAGGCAATAAGATCAGTTATCATGTCCATTTGCCCACCCTACCATTGCGCTTTCATCGGGGTAGTGCGTACGCATTCGGTGCGGTTGTGCGTACGCATTCGGTTGGGTAGTTGGGTAGTTGGGTAGGGTGGGCAAATCATCAACGTCATACCAATAGGAGCGCGTGTACATGTCCATTTGCCCACCCTACTACAAGAGTGCGATCGCGCACTACTTGAGCGGCGATTGGCCATAGGCCACGCTACGCGATCGCACTGATAATTCTTCACGAAGAATACGGCGTAGATCCCCTTGGGTGAGAGGTTGCTCAGAAGGGCACTGGAGATGTTTTTTTAAAGCCTCATTTATTAGAGTCTGATAACCAATTCCAGCCGTTTCGGCCTGTTCTCGAAAATTGGCAAGAATTTCATCATCGAGATAAATAGTAATGCGTGTTTTTCCTTTAGAAGAAATTACAGCTCCTCGTTTTCCTTTAGAAAAATCATATTCCTTTCTCATAAGCTTTTGTCTCCTGTTTTGTGGCGCGACGAGCAGAAATTAGTCGAATCACCTCACCGCGCATGGTATATACAACGACCAATGGTAATCCAGAGTTTCCTATTCCCGCGCTCGATGAAACGTTCTTCAGTAATCGAATCTGGATCAATGTCATGAATGGCAAGGGGATCGAAAAACACCATTTCAGCTTCGCTTAGGAAACACCATGCTTTTGCCAATTGGTTTTTGCAATTCTTGGATCATATTCAAAGGTCATACATATAATATATGTATAACAGAAAGTCTAGTCAAGATTCATGGTGTGGCGTGGCAAGCCTTAAATGTTGCTTTAGTGCGATCGCATTCGGAGCGGGTAGGGTGGGCAAATACTAAACGGAAGGCAATTTCATCTCGAACCCAAGACCATTTGCCCACCAAACAAGCCACGACAGTAGGGTGGGCAAATTATGTAGTGCGATCGCATTCGGAGCGGGTAGGGTGGGCAAATACTAAACGGAAGGCAATTTCATCTCGAACCCAAGACCATTTGCCCACCAAACAAGATCCGCGATTGGCCGTAGCTACGACAGTAGGGTGGGCAAATTATGTAGGTTTGGCAATTTCATCAAAGTGTCATGTTCATTTGCCCACCAAACAAGATCAGCGATTGGCCGTAGGCCACGCTACGGGATGAAGCCTTCGCAAAGCGTGGCCTACGGCCTCAGCTTCCGCGCTTGTGCGATCGCATTCGGTGCGGTTGTGCGATCGCATTCGGTTCGGTAGTTGGGTAGTAGAGTAGGGTGGGCAAATTCTGAATCTGGGGTAGGGTGGGCACATAATCAAAGTAATACCATTTGATCACCAATCATCGACCAATGCCTACCCTACTACCTACTTTTCGCTTCATAACTTGGGCGACTTGACCGTATCTTTCTCCAGTTAACCCTTCTAATGTATCATGTTCAATATCCTCATCCTGTCCTAATTTACTCGTCCATTTTCCGTTTAATAATTGTCTAGCCACATGAGTGGGTTGACCATTTAACATGTAAATGGCTATTTTTTGATAATTTTCTTCTAAATCCGGGGTTTCACAGATTACATAACCAAGAGTTTCAAAAGCTTTAATAAAAGCCAAAAGTGTCTCAACTCTTGGAACATTAACGGGCCAATAACTCTCTTTCATTGGATCTGGCCACCACCATCTTTGAGTATCTTCAGCCGCCCAAGCCACAGCACTGGTAATGTGATAATTTGTAGAGGCTAAATTAGGATAATCCCTTTCAATCCATTGTCTGACTTGCGATAACCACGCCTCATTTCCTACCATTTATAACCGTTACGGACTCCCCAATTTAGCCATGCTTTGATCATTTCTTGAGTATTCCCCTGATGTTCTTCTTGAACAGGATCTTCTCTAGTAATGGATTTTAAAGCCCAAAACCACCGTCCAGATTTTTGTTCAAGTTCCCTTAATAATAACGGAATTGCTTCTTTTCCCATGCCAATAATTTGTTGATAAGCAGGATGCATAGCTGCTTGAGTGGTTGATGAAATTCCTCTGGTTTCTTCCCGCCACTGGTCAACGAGTTGCCTAAACGTTTGTTCGATATCTTCTTGAATTAGGGACATTTTCTCTCCATTTTGTGGTTGTAAGTAGGGGTAGGGTGGGCAAATCATCAACGTCATACCAATTGTTCCGTTATCATGTCCATTTGCCCACCAAACCTGAATGTGTGGTAGGGTGGGCAAATCATCAACGTCATACCAATTGATCAGTTATCATATCCATTTGCCCACCAAACCTGAATGTGGGGTAGGGTGGGCAAATAATCAACGTCATACCAATTGATCAGTTATCATATCCATTTGCCCACCCTACTACAAGAGTGTGATCGCACTGCTCCCTGCTCCCTGTGCCAAAGTGTTGATTTAACATAACAAGTACGGAAGAGCCGAATTTTTGATGCTATATTCCCTACTCCCTACTCCCTACTCCCTACTCCCTACTCCCTTGAGCTTCCCCTGTCGAGACAACATTCACGTTGCGAAGACGCAAGGCCGTTATCAGATCGCTATCCATGGTATCTTCATCTAAATAAAGACGAATTTGTGTCATTTTTAGGGTTTGGTTGCCTGATAATGTTGTTTGGCGAGTTCTTCATAGGCAGTTTGTTCGGCTGCTATATCTTGGTCTATTTCCTGACGGTTAGCATGATAATAAGTTAATGCAGCATAAATTTGAGTGATTGTTAGGTGATTTAATCGTCTGGCTATTTCTTCGGCGTTGTTACCTTGATTATATAGGCCAGCAATTCGGCGCACAGAGGTTCGAGTTCCTGCAATGACTGGACGATTACTATTGGGATCAGTTGTGATCAGGCAAGCCAATGTCGGTAAGGGTTGCCAAGGGGTTTCGACCATAGATATGGGGGGTTTTTCCCTTATTTTAAAATATAGTGCGATCGCATTCAGAGTTGTAGGGTGGGCAAATTATCATTGTAATACCATTTGATAGCGTGCTCATCCCCATTTGCCCACCCTACTCTGAATCGGGATTAAACTGAAACAGAGGATGCTCGCCACCATCAATATCTCAATATGTCGAACTATCGTCGTTCTTATGTGCCAGGAGGAGTATTTTTTCTGACTTTAGTGCGATCGCATTCCGTCGGGTAGGGTGGGCAAATCATGAAAGTTTGGCAATTTCATCATAGTGTCATGCCCATTTGCCCACCCGACAAGGTGAGTTGTAGGGTGGGCAAATTATCATTCTAATACCATTTGATAGCGTGCTTATCGACCAATGCCCACCCTACTCTGAATCGGGATTAAACTGAAACAGAGGATGCTCGCCACCATCAATATCTCAATATGTCGAACTATCGTCGTTCTTATGTGCCAGGAGGAGTATTTTTTCTGACTTTAGTCACTTATCGCCGTATTCCTCTATTTTCAGATGTTGAGAATATATCTCGGTTACGGAAGGCGATGGCAAAAATGCGGACAGAAAAACCCTTTGACATCACAGCAGCCGTTGTTTTACCGAAAATTTTGGTTTAAAGCCCCGTCCTTCGTTCGACGGCTTTTTCTTGGGCTCAGACTTGATAGTTTTATACAAACATGTTAATATAAATGTATATCAAAATAGGTCGATATTCGGTGATAATATTAGAGTTTAAAGCCAAAGGCAAAGAGTCCCAATATTCAGCTATAGACGAAGCTATCCGGACGGTCAAGTTTATCCGAAATAGCTGTATTAGTTTATGGCTGGATAATAAAGGAACGGGAAAAAGTGACCTTAGTAGGTACTCTAAAATCCTGGCTAAAGAGTTCTCTTTTGCTAATGAATTAAACTCTACAGCCCGTCAGGCTGCCTCTGAGAGGGCATGGTCATCGATTGTTCGCTTCTACGATAACTGTAAGAAAAAAGTCCCAGACAAAAAGGGTTTTCCTAAGTTCCAAAAGCGTGCTCGGTCGGTCGAGTACAAAAAGTCAGGATGGAAATTATCCCCTGACAAAAAGTCGATAACATTCACAGACAAAAAAGGGATTGGGAAGCTTAAGCTAAAGGGCACCTGGGACTTGTGGCGCTTCGACAAGAAGCAAATTAACCGGGTTCGGATAGTCAAGCGAGCTGATGGGTACTACGTTCAATTTTGTGTTGCGGTCAACGTAAAAGAGGAAGTAGAGCACACAGGCGAAATGATTGGGTTGGATGTAGGACTCAAAGAGTTCTACACAGATTCCAACGGTCACTCCGAACCCAGTCCCCGATTCTACAGAAAAGGGGAGAGACGCTTGAAGTTTTATCAACGCCGGGTTTCCCGGAAAAAGAAAGGCTCATCCAATCGCAGAAAGGCGATTAACAGATTAGGCAGGCAACACCTTAAAATAAGTAGGCAACGTGAAGAACATGCCAAGAGACTGGTTAGAAGTTACCGCAAGAAGAGTGCAGCCTTTATAGTTGATAGGCTATGCATCAAAGGTGGCAGGTTTTGTTGTAAGGCTGCACTCTTCTAAGGTTTCGTCTCCGGCACGTTGCGTAATCCGATCTAACGATTTGGTCGCCTACGAAGATTTAAGGGTTAAGAATCTAGTAAAAAATCACTGTCTCGCTAAATCTATTAATGACGCTGGTTGGTATCAATTCAGGAAATGGTTAGAGCACTTTGGCACTAAATTTGACAGGATAACTGTTGCAGTAAATCCTGCCTATACCAGTCAAAACTGCTCTGAGTGCGGCGAGGTCGTCAAGAAGTCCCTATCTACTAGGACTCATATTTGTAAATGTGGCTGCCAGTTAGACAGAGACCATAATGCCGCTATCAATATCCGAAATCGAGCTATAAGTACGACGGGGCACGTCGGAACTTGGATTCTAAATCCAAACGCTTCAGGAGATTTGGCCTCTACTGTTCTTGATTCCGTTCGCGAAGCGTCGCCTACGGCGAATCAGGTTCAGCAAGCTGGGTCGTTGAGTGAAGAATCCCCGCTCCGCGATTGACGGGGAGTGTCAACGGATCATCTTCATTTTATCTGGTCGTTACCACCGGATGATTCTAATTATTCTCAGCGAGTCTCTCGGTTAAAGGTGTTATTTACCCGCTCTTTACCGGGAAAACGCTCATTATCTGGTGATGTTTCCCCTTCTCGTCGTAAGCATCGAGAAAGCAATGTCTGGCAACGTCGGTTTTGGGAGCATACAATTCGTAATGACCATGATTTACACCGACCTAAACGATTATATTCACTATAATCCGGTTAAGCATGGTTTGGTGTCTTGTCCACATTTGTGGGAATATTCCAGTTTTCACAAATGGGTGGAGCGAGGCAAGTATCGACCCGATTGGGGGTGTTGTTGTGGGAGGAATTTACCACAAGTTCTAGATTTTCGCGATTTAGAAGATAAAGCAGGGGAGTAGGGTGGGCAAATAATGAACGTGAGGTAGGGTGGGCAAATAATGAATGAAAGACCAATTGATCACGAATCATCTCCATTTGCCCACCCGACAAGAGCGATCGCACTTAACCATTGGTGGCGGTGGGTTAGAAGTGGGGTGGATGGGGTGAGTCTGTTTGGTTTTGGGTTGTTGCATTACATGGCTTTAACCCAACCAACCACAGAGGCGTAGGCATTCCGTAGGGTAGGGTGGGCAAATTATGAGAGTTTGGCAATTACATCAGGAATTATGTCCATTTGAACAACCGACAAGTGCGATCGCACTTTTGCCCACCCTACCAGATCAGCGCTCGCCATTCATAATCCTTGGCAACTCAACGGTTTCAAACTATGTGGTCATTCGGCAAGCCCATACGGCGGAGCGTAACCTTTTCCATTTGGTTCGAACTTTTGTAGTCCTTTGCCACTCACGACCTCGACTTCTGTGTTTCTTACCGTGAATTTGTAAGGCTTTTTTGCTGCGAAACCACTTTTGTCTACATTTTCATCCAAGTTAGAAATCACCGAAATTAGATGCGTAGGCGCATACACATCCACATTCATTTGTCCGGCTAAGTCTCGCGCTATTGTTTCACCACTTACACCCGTATCTTTGGCTCCGGTTGCGCATGACACTAATATGATTTTACTTATATTTTCCGAGTTCAGACCCATTTCGCCAAGCCTTCTGGTTATGCCATTCGCGTCTAACCCACTGACTTGGTCTGTATAACCGTGGCCTATAATGTACACCTCCTCCTTGCCCCGTTGCTTAGTGAATCTTGGCCAAAAAGATTTTTTCTGTTCATATTTATAGTCTGTGCTGTGAAATGATTTTGCTCGTTCATTAGTTCGCTTTTCCAATAACGAGGCCGCTAACGCCGGGAATTTATCACCTGACTCGCTAGGTTCTCCGATCATGAATGTAACGCACTGAATAACTTGGCCGGGGGTTTTCGGATTCTCCGCACCTTTCTGTTTTTGGTTGCCCAAGGTAGTTGCCACTCTCCCTAATTGGGCTTCCATCGCTCTGCCACGGGGACGCATTTTACTCAAGACAGTCCTTCCCTTCTCCTCCGCCTCGGTTTCCAACCCCACTTCGTCATTTATTTCCATACCTTTATAGTACTTTCTTGCTTTGACTCTTCCCTCCTTCTGCTGCACCACATGCCACGCCTCATGGGCCAAATGCTTCTCCTGCCCCGGCCCCACATGAATCTCCGTCCCCTGTGCATAGGCAAGTGCTTGCAATTGTGCCGGTTTCTCCGAGTTGTAATGCACCCTCACATCATCCATCGAAAAGCCCGAGAGGTTCTCTATGCCTGCCTTGAGGCGATCAGGCAAGCCAGTTTTGTTTTCTTTTTTGCTACTCAGTTCCCTCATGCTTTCGCCATAGGTCAACGAATCCCCCGTCAACGGTTGTGCTGCTCGCTGCACCATATTCCTTTTCGGCTGCACTACCATTTGCCCACCGTGATTCGCCCCTTGCCTGCTTCTATCTCCCGGCTGTCCAAAAGAAAACTTCCCTTGCAGCCCCATTTCTCTCCTTCCCGTTTCCGGCTGGTATTGTCCTGATTCTAAGGTGCGCATCACATTAGCACTCATACTTCCCCATTCCCCGACCGCCTCTTCCGCGTTCCACTCCCTTTCTTCTGCTTCCAATATTTCTCTATAACCTTTCGGTCTGGAGTCTTTCTTTTTCTGAGCAATTGTCCACGAGGAAGAGTGAGAAGATTTCGGTTTATAGGTATGAGTGCGCATATTTTATTCCTTTTACCAAGTACCCTATTAGAAAACAATATCAGTCGATCCCACCCTCTTCCTGGAGCGCGACATGGCACCCCAAACTCAAACCAACTGGTATCACACTAATTTTAGTTCTCTGTTACAAGAAATCGCCCGAGTTCGTAACTATTTAGAAAAATACATAGAAGGTAAAGAAAATCAACAAAGCGTTACGGAAATTGTTGACGATACCTCTGCCCTGGCTCAACTTTGTTTCCTCTTCAATCTAACCCCATTTGAAAGGGATATCCTGCTCATGTGCGTGGGCATGGAAATAGAACCTATGTTCCAGTCTTTGGTGGCCAAAGCCCAAAAAAATCATCCTCACAAAAACTATCCTACTCTAAGTTTAGCTATGGACGCCCTTCCCGGAGCCAGTTGGCATGTCCTTTCTCCCCAAAGCCCTTTACAATACTGGCAACTGCTCCAGATAGAACCAGGATTGATCCAGACCCTATCCCCCCTCCATATTGACCAGCAAATCCTCTGCTTTCTGTTAGGATACGATGCCACAGACCAGCAATTAGCAGGCAAGATCACTCCCATACCGCCTCAGACCAACCCTCTTATTTTGCCTACCTCTCAGTTACGTATAGGGTCGCAATTGATCACCATTTGGTCTGGGGGCGAGGGGACAAATAGCTATCCCGTGGTGCAATTATCTCGCTCGGATCGAAGCACTAAATACCAAATTGCCTCCGCCACTTGTCAGGGTTTGGGGTTAAAGTTACAAACTCTCGACCCTGCCGCTCTGACCACCAACCCCCAGTTGGTCTACCAACTCGCGATGCGTTGGCAAAGGGAAGCAATACTAAGCAATAGTGTCCTGTTTATTGACTGCGATAGTTATAATTTTTCTGAGCCAGGGCGGGAGTATGCTCTGAGCCAATTTATTGATAGTAACAATACTCGTTTAATCCTCAGCTGCAATCACCGAAAAATTGACTGTAAGCGGACTGTTGTTAACGTTGACATCCCCCCATTGAGCCACCAGGAACAATATGACCTGTGGGAATGCCATATAGGGTCAGCAGCAGCCGAACTTAACGGTCAACTTGAGCGCATCGCCGTTCAGTTTAACCTCAGTAGTGCTAGTATTCAAGCCGCCTGTGATCAATTCAAAATTCAAAATCAAAAATTCCCACAAAATCCCGGATCTAGCCCCCCTAGCGCCCTAACCCACCCCTACCCCCTCCCAGGAGGGGAACCTGGGGGAGACAGATTTCAAAGTCCCCCAGAATTGGGGGATTTAGGGGGCAAAAATCTCAGAGACGAAACCCACCAACCCACTCAATTATGGGATTTATGCCGCCAAATCAGCCGTAATCAATTAGAACACTTAGCGCAACCTATCAATGCTACGGCTACCTGGGACGATCTGGTTTTACCTACCCCACAACGGCTGCTTCTTGGGGATATTGCCACTCATCTGAGATACAAGTATAAAGTCTATCAGGAATGGGGTTTCGCCCACAAAGGCGACCGGGGTTTGGGCATCAGCGCCCTATTTTACGGTGCTAGCGGAACTGGTAAAACCATGGCAGCAGAGGTATTAGCCAACGAATTTCGCCTCTCTCTTTATCGCATCGACCTAAGTAGAGTTGTCAGTAAATATATTGGAGAGACCGAAAAGAATCTGCGGCGGATCTTTGATTGCGCAGAAACCGGAAGTGCTATTCTGCTGTTTGACGAAGCCGATGCCCTGTTTGGTAAGCGTACCCAAGTTAAAGACAGTCACGACCGCAACGCTAACATCGAAGTCAGCTATTTGCTGCAGAGAATGGAAGCCTATCAAGGTTTAGCTATTTTGACCACCAATTTCCAAAGCGCTCTCGATAGTGCCTTTGAGCGCCGCATTCGCTTTGTGGTCTCCTTTCCGTTTCCCGGACCCGAAATCCGTACCCAAATTTGGCAGCGGATTTTTCCGACTATGACACCAACCCAAAACTTAAATTACCAGAAACTCGGTCAACTAAAAGTAGCTGGCGGAAATATTCGCAATATTGCCCTTAATGCCGCTTTTTTGGCCGCCGCCGCCGATGAAGCCGTGAACATGGAACATATCTATGAAGCCACAAAACGGGAATATCAAAAGTTGAAGAAAATGTTGACAAACGAAGAGATTGAAGGGTGGTTTTAGTTGTGGGGAGTTAATGGGAATAGGGAATAGGGAATAGGTAATAGGTAATGGGTAATGGGTAATGGGTAATAGGTAATAGGGAGGAGTCACAGTAGAGTGGGCATCTTGCCCGCTCGAAAAGTGGGGCCCGGGCGCGGGGAGTCACAGTAGAGTGGGCATCTTGCCCGCTCGAAAAGATCAGTAGGCGTAGGGTGGGCAAATGCTGACCCTCTGACCATGTAATCAGGAATCGGGTCGATTTGCCCACCCTACAAGGCGCGGGGAGGAGTAGAGTGGGCATCTTGCCCGCTCGAAAAGATCAGTAGGCGTAGGGTGGGCAAATGCTGACCCTCTGACCATGTAATCAGGAATCCTATCCATTTGCCCACCCTACAATAACTATAGAGTTTATATCCTAATGAGGTACTGCCATTTGCCCACCCTACAATAACTACCTGACAGCTGACGGCTGACAGCTGACGGCTGAATGCTTACCACCCTACAAGCTACTTTATTTTTAATTTTTAATTTTTAATTTTTAATTACTCAAACCGTTTGTGCCTCATTAATATAAAAAGGATAAACGAGGTTAAACCTAGAATTAGTGACTCGCACCGTATAGGTAATACTTATTAACAACAATCCCTCTATTTCACTGTCCTCTATAGTTATCTCCTCTACATCTATACGATGCTCATGGTTCAACAGAGCATCAGAAATCGTGCCTCTTATTCCCGTAATTAACCCTTGAGTAATTTCCTCAAACAGAAACTGACTCAATTCGCAACCAAAATCAGGCTGCATAATCCGTTCCCCTGGACGGGTTGACAGGATAATTTCCAAACTTTGGACAATATCCTCTTCATCAGAAACCATCTCAACCGTTCCTGTATCCTGGTTGAATGTAGGGGGAAAACTCCATCCTGTCCCTAAAAAAGAGCTGTTTTCTTCCATTTGCCTCTTGCCTCTTGCCTTAATAGTACTGTAAGCTATCAGCCGTCAGCCGTCAGCCGTCAGCGGTCAGCGGTCAGCGGTCAGCCGTCAGCCGTCAGCCGTCAGCCGTCAGCCGTCAGAGGATATCTGAAAAGTTTTTTTATACTGAATTTTGCCCCCCTAGCCCCCCAAGCGAGCAATCCCTCGCTTGGGGGGAACAAGAATCAATTTGCTGCTAAAAGTCCCCCGAGCGAGGGATTGCTCGCTCGGGGGATTTAGGGGGCTTGGATGTAGCAAATGAGACTTCTCAGACAACCTCTCAGCTGACGTAACAAAGATTAAACGAATGCTTACTTGTTTGAATTAAAAGCTCTTTGCTCAAAGCCCAGAGCCCAGAGCTGAATGCTGATAGCTGAATGCTGATAGCTGAATGCTGATAGCTTAATGCTGACGGCTGATAGCTGAATGCTTACCTATTTCTTAACTAGGTTTTCATGTTCCGGTGATTTTAATCCCTCCTGTAAAATGGCTAATACTTGGCCTAAGTCTCCGGTAAGTAAAGCATCTTGGGCTAACCATAACCCAGGGAAGTAGTCACTACAGATAATGCCTTTATCATTCGGGTTTAGTTTAATATATTTTCCTTCCCTTAACCGAAACCAATCAAGTTCTCCGTCATAAACCCGCCAAACTAAATATTCTTGAACTTGATTACGTCGGTAAGCTTTTAATTTATCATTTAAATCAATAGAGGCCGTACTGGCTGCTATTTCTACGATTAATTCTGGCGCACCTTCTACATAGCCGTCTTCACTAATCCTTGATTGTCCATCTACCGTTAGTCTTAGTAAAGCATCCGGTTGAGGTTCATTGTCGGCATCTAGACGTACAGTCGCATTATCTCCCACTTCTACCCCTGGTGTAGCTGACCAATATGTACCTAACCAAGTCATAATACGAGCATGGGGATTAGCATGTTGGGTCATTCTTAAGGGTGATGCCATATAAACAATTCCTTCGATTAATTCCGCTTTTTTGACATCAGGCATTTGTTCATAACGCTGTTCAAATTCAACCTGAGTAAGTTGATCACCGTTTTCGAGGGGTGGAATTGTAGTTTTGGGTTTTAAAATGGTTTGAGACATGGGTTTTTTTAGCAGTACTGACGTAAGCATTCAGCCGTCAGCCGTCAGCCCTCAGCTTATTTTATTGCCGTCAGCTTATTTTATTCAAAAGCACCGATTGCGCTACGCGCATTAGCTGATAGCTGAATGCTTACGTACTGACTTTGGTGGGTTACTCTATTGCTAACACACCCTCGGGATTTTGGTTGGTTACGCGATCGCGCTTCGCACGCTACGCGAACAGCGGTCAGCTATCAGCTGACGGCTGACCGCTGACCGCTGACGGCTGACCGCTGACCGCTGACCGCTGACCGCTGACCGCTGACCGCTGACCGCTGACCGCTGACCGCTGACCGCTGACCGCTGACCGCTGACCGCTGACCGCTGACCGCTGACCGCTGACCGCTGACCGCTGATAGCTTACCTTGCTTCTTAGCTCAATTAATATCCACTCTCGAGCCTTTAATCTTGATATATTTACCCTCCATCACAAGGTCCTTACTTGATTTTATTTTAATTCCTTGATTATCCATCGTTATTGTATTACCATTTTCATCTTCCAATTTAATCCCTTTATCCTGCTCGGATAATTTTAAGGTATTGCCTTTGGGTGTACTAATTTCGATTAACTTATTTTCATCATCAAATATAATTTTAAGGGATTCTTTAGTGACAATTCCTTTCTTATTATTTTCGTTGGTTACTGTCAAACCAGGCGGCAAAGCATTTTTACCACTATGCACCGCACCAAGAATTATGGCTTGTCTAGGGTCATCATTGATAAAACCGAGAATAACCTCATCGCCGGTTTCAGGTCTAAAGAAAATACCTCTTTTATTACCAGCCTCAACCGAAGCTAATCTTGCCCAAACAATACCATCTGTTTCAATTGAGGGGATTTTGACTTTTACCCTAAACTGTTTATCTGGATCCGCTTCATACTTATCCACAATCCCAATTTGCAACCCATGGATAGCTGGAATCAATCCCGCTACTGGTGTATCAATAATGTCATTATTTTGTTGATAAAACCAGCTAGCTGACAAGCCAAATTGTACATCGGTCTGCCAGCCTTGGGTAGTAACTTGGTGACGAATAGCGGTTACTAAGGTTTTACCATTGAAGCGCTCTCCTATTCCCGCAATTTCTATACTATCTCCTGGTTTAATATCAGCAAATCCAGGTACTTTGAAGCGACCTTTAAACAGTGACAGACGACTTTTTTGTAACTTGGCATCTGCCCAAGCTTTTACTTCCTGGTCATCTAAGGTCGCTAAACTGATTAATTGATAGTTGTCTGCACCAATTGTTTTTGCTAATTTATCTCCTTTTAAATTACCCTGGGTGATAGAAAACTCTTTCGCTTTTTGTGATTGTAATAATTTCTGTGTTTTGATATCCCAAGCTGTACTTTCTACCGACGCTTTCTGATCGCAAATATCAGCTTCCATTTCAAACTCGTAAATTTCATCAATGCCATACTCAAAGCTATGTTTGGCTTTCTTTAGATTAGGCTCGACCCCAGTAATTTCGCCATCATCAACTAAAACCCACAGACCATTGACATCCGCACGAGATAAAATGAAATCCCAGTCAGTGCAGTAATATTGCACCATTTCCTTATGCTTGGGTTGAGTTGTAGCAGTAGATTTGAATTTTAACCTCCCAGTGTTGATGACTTTGTCGATAATATCCTTGTCTGTCATATCTCGAAAGACAGCACTTTTTCTTTGGGTGGTTAGTTTGTATGCTGCATCTTTTAAATCAACAGTGAGCAGAGAACTATATCGATCGGCTTGCACACAGTGTCTAACTATAATTCCCTTAAACACTGTTGCTTCCTTTTGTTTTTCCCCTTCATAGCGAAGCTTTATTTCAATTTCTTTGCCTGGTTTAAAAAACTCCGTGTTGCTAATAGCAAATTCTTGTTCTGCCGCGTCACCATCTAATAAAATGATTTGAGCTATCGGGATTTTATTCACCTCTTTGATAATGTCAATCGACATGACATTATATTCAGGGTTCATTTTTTTACCTTTACTCAAAATTGTTGCTGTGACAACACCACTCATTATTTTTTACTTCTCTATTGGCGGTAAATTGATAGTTATTCCTGTTTTTAACTTTCTGATGTTATTGAGATTATTAGCACGGGCAAGCTGGATATAATAAGCCGAGTTACCATATACCTCTTGAGCCATCAAAGGCAACTTATCTCCAGCTTTTACTGTTTTAGTATGGGTGAGATCGGGTGAGCTTTTATTTTCTAATCTAACCCGCTCATAATCATCAAGATCACTAACAAATAAGGCATCTAGCTCTGCTCTGATTGGCTCTCCACTGCGGTTAAATAGAGTATATTTAACATCAAAAGATTTAAGCCTACATTTAAAATAAAGCCGACTCCAATGAATAATCAGAAAGTATGGTTCATGCTCTTTCCCTGCCATTTTAGTTGTTAGTTCGCGGAATTTTTTTACTTGCGTATAGACATCTTTCCTCCCATAAAGTCCATAATCTGCTACACCTGTGTCATCAAAGAGTAACTTCAGAGATAACTGACTTGGTTTACTTAGAAGATATTTCACTTCTTTCCCACTCGAATTCAAACCTTGTTTTGAATCGTAAGTATTTTCATAGTTCAAAGAATAAGATTCAGGGTTGAACATGACCTCGAAAGTATCGATATAATCAGTTTCTTTTCTCCGCCTTTTGCTGAATACTTTAATTTTTAGCTTTTCTAGTTTGAAAGTATTTTTGAGCATATCTATTTCTTATCTCTCTTTTTTCCGCTCCAGTATTTTTAGTACCTGTGCCACACAAGCAGCAATGATTTCTTGTTTCTGTCCAGAAGTCCCTTCAATCTGGCATTCTGAATTAGCATCACTATTATCCACAATGTTGGCACGAATAATTAATTCTTTGATTTCCACTGGCATAGCTAAATCCTCACACTTTTAAATCTGGCATAGGCTAATTCCATCGTATCTATAACCACAGCATTGGCATTAGCATCTAGGTCAGATGTCGTCCATTTTACTGGATAAGCTCTCTTAAATAACCAACTAGAAACAGGAGCAGTGTTTTCATCAAGCAAAATGACTAAGACATTGCTGGGAGCAAATTTAATGGTACTCATAGCAACGTTAAACTCTATATTCAGAGGAGAGCCAATCACCATTCCTCTTTCTAAAACCAGATTATTATAGGTAACCTGATTAGGCAAACGATGTCTGAAAATATTTTCACCCCCTTCACGGATGTCCGTTGTGCTTATTTCCGCAGAAATCCCCGATACCTTTTGAAAGCGAATATCTAAGGGATTAGGCACAATTCCGGCAATGAAAAAGACGACCATAAAATTAAATCCAACCGGGGGATTTTCAGTGAAAGTAAGTTCCGGAATGGGGAAATTATCTGCCATCACTTATCTGCCATCACTAATCAGCTTGTCAACCTTGGGTTTTGAGTTTTGAATTAATAGACCTCTTGCAAAAATAGTTATTTGTCCGATAGTGTTATTTTCAATTATTGTCCACTGTTCCCTGTTCCCTATTCCCTGTTCCCGACAACTGCCGCGAAGTCTAATGATTATCCTGAATAATCAACCTTGAGATCGCTAGCCATTAGTTCTAAACTCTCAATGGCGACTTCGTTGCTAGTGGCATTAAATGACGGTGCATCTAATTTCTTGGGGAAAGCATCTATAACTGTCCAGGAGACAACTGCTTCACTTGACTCGTCTAACAAGTCAATCCTGACATCCCGCTTTACGACGGTATTTAATCGAACGCTACTAATCCATTCCAATAAATAGCTGTCTTTTCTGACAATTCCTTTTTGTAGGGTTAGGTTAACGGGAGTGCTTAATCCTGGCATATGCTTTACCCCATTTTTATAACTCATGCCATCTCGATAAGAAATGGTTTCGTATTCAATGCTTAATCCCGATACCTCTGAGAAAGCGTGGGCATCATCTCCCTCTATGGTGACTCGGTAATGAAATACCGGAATTGGATAGCTGTTTTTTATTTCTTCTGGTGTGGTTGCCATGATTTATGTTTCCTTAATTACTTTAGGTTTAGTTTAAGCATTCAGCATTCAGCATTCAGCATTCAGCATTCAGCATTCAGTTATCAGCATTCAGTTATCAGCTATCAACTATCAGCTATCAGTTATCAGTTATCAGCTTAAGCGCTACGCGCACGCTACGCGAACAGCTAATGCGCGTAGCGCAATCGGTGCTTTTGAATAAAATAAGCTGACCACTGACCGCTGACCGCTGACCACTGAATGCTTACAATTTTTAATTTTTAATTTTTAATTTTTAATTTTTAATTCCCCCTATGCTTCCTGTAATTTATGGGAGAATTTCAGGATAATGAACTCAGCTGGACGAACTGGTGCCAGACCAATTTCCACAATCATCCGTCCTTCTAAAATGTCCTGTGCTGTCATGCTTTTACCCAGTCCAATATTAACAAAGAAAGCTTGTTCAGGAGTGCTACCAGCCAGGGCACCTTGTCGCCATAATCCCTCTAGATAACTTTCAATTAGGGACTTCACTTTCAGCCAGGTGATGGTGTTGTTAGACTCAAAGACCACAAATGCAGTGGCTTTCTGAATCGATTCTTCAATGAGATTGAACAGTCTGCGCACAGGGATATAGCGCCATTCATTGTCATTACCCGCTAAAGTCCTTGCTCCCCAAATTAAAGTTCCTTTTCCGGTAAAACTGCGAATAGCATTGATGGATTTACCAGCGGTGGGATCAACGTTGAGATTTTCCTGTTCCTCGTTGGTAATTTTTTCCGTAGGCGCAAGTACCGATGCCAAGCTGACATTAGCAGGTGCTTTCCAAACTCCCCTGTCCCGATCTACCCTGGCATATACCCCTGCTACAGCAGCACTTGGAGGTAATACAACTCGCTGTTTAGCTAGTTCAGCTTTAATTTTGTTATAAATATCGGTGTTCTTGGTTTTGCTGTTACTCAGGTTTGATTCAGTAGTTCCTCCTGTATCGGTGGTTCCTCCTGTATCGGTGGTTCCTCCACCTCCCTTGATAGTTACAGAATGATCGGTGTAATAGTAGTTGAGTGATGTTTGGAGGTCGGGATAATAAGCTGCGCCATATTTTAAATAATCTGTGCCAATTCCCTCTCGGAATCCATCAACTTTCAGAACGTCGAAAATGGCAAACCTATCTTTTAATTTATTGCATTGCTCTAAAGCTTTTTGACAAAGTCCGTAATAATTGGTATCACCTAAACTTACCGCATCGGTAAGCAGGATTAAGGTGGGTTCATCTTCTTTTTCTAAAGCTTTTAATCCGTCCTCAAATTTACCTTTATCTTTATCTTGACTATAATCACCTACCGAAACAATGTAACAACTGCCTCCACCGTTATCAAAATACAGGCGCAAAGCATAATACATTAAATACTTGAGTTCAGGAGTGTCAATGCTAGTAATTACCTCGGCCTTAGTTGTATCATCAACCTTTGTTGTTACCTCAAAGCTGGTTGCTTGAGCTTTGCCAAACAAAGTTTCATAGTCAAGCAGTGAACTAATTCGAGTGGGTTTATTCTTTAATTGGTCGCCTATTCCAGCTTTCTCTGTGTAACCGATAAAAGCTGGAATCGCTGTAGATACCTCAGCGACTGAAGGGGGAAATGTAGAAATTTCCTCGACATAAACATTAGGAGTTTTATACGTTACCATGGTTCAATCCTTAGGTTTCAATTTTTATAGGTATTTCAGGGCATTAATGACTTTAATTCCGTTATGATTAGGGGGATTAGGTAAATGATCAATCCACACAGAGGGATCGCCAAGTTCATTCTTTTTCTTTATTAAAAGTTGAATGTTTTGTCTCCCAGCTTCCTGACAAGCAATTTCTGAGTCAGATTTAAAGCAATATTGTTGAGATTCAGGAAATTGTTGGTTAAGAGCAGAAAATATTGGATCTGTTTCTTTAGCGTCGGCACTCGTAGATCTAGTAAATTTAATTTCTGGTTTCCTGGTCGGATCTTTATCTTCAATCAAGAATTCATCGCCATTAGTTAACTGATCCGTTACCAGGTAATAGTACCACGGTTGTTTTTTGGCGTTAAAGGTGATTTTATAGTCACTCCCCTGATTCAAATCTTTAGACATGGAGGAGTTATTATAAATATCCACAATGCCAAAAATAGTTTGTACCCTGGGCACTTTTATGTAACACCATTGAGTATGAATTATATCTAAATCTGACGCTTTATTTTCATTATTATTTTCATTACTAAAATGATAACTAACATTATCAACGGGTTTCCAGTCAATATCTGTGAAATCTATAAAATCTTGATTTTTGAGTTTTAATATAAAAGTAAACTGCAAATTATCAGCAAGCTCTACCCAGGGTTTCTGTTCTGAATTTTCTGAATTTTCTGAATTTTCTGAATATACTGGGGTAATGACCACTATTCCGTTAACTTTATTCTTAACAATCAGACGATGACCCCTAAGTACCCTGCTACATTCAGGTGTTGGTTCAACACTTAAGTCCGGGCAGACTTTATCCCGATAATAGTCGTGAAGAATACTTAATTCAAAGAGTTGCTTATAAAGCATAATCTAGATGACCCTTGGGTTTGAGTTTGGCGGCGATACTAGATTCTTGAACTACTAACTTCCCTATCAGTTACATCAGAGCCAATTTCCACCGTATCCCCATCGGCAAAGACAACCATTCTGACTTTATAAATGACTGAAGGCATATAAGACATGCCTAAACCAGACCAAACCTCTCTTTGTTCAGTAAAAGGCAAATTAACCAGTTCGATGGTCAATTTTTGGATCTCAGCACTGAGGGTTGGAGAGTTACGACAATCAAATAACCGATGACTTTGAAAGTATTTGATAATTAGGGACAAAAACTTTAAAGATTGGCTGTAATTAGTAAAATTAGCAGCATATAGAACGTATAAATTGAGGTAAAGATTAGGGTTGTTTTGCTGCTTCCCCCCCTGATTAGGCATCCTGTCATAGGCAGCACCAGAACGAAAGGTATAGTCTTCTTCTAAGTTAACTAATAAGGTAGTAATGGCATTCTCTTCTAAGGAAACTTCTTTCCCGTTGCGATCCTGAAGAAATAAGACCTCAAAAGCCTGACCTCCGGTTTTTACTCGGATGTAGCTGTTGAGTTGTTCCTTAAGAAACGAGAGAACATGTTCCAACATAGCTAGTATCTATCCCGCCTAATAATTGGAGGATAATCTTGACCAGAAGACTTTGATACTCCCGTCGCTAAATCGAAGATTATAGCGAGGGATTCTTAAGAGTATAAAACCCTTAACGGCTGAACCAAACAGCCTCTAGACCCTCCGATAAAATCCTTGGGGTTACTTGTATGTTTATGATCAGCTTAATTCCATGCGACAGAGGCTTTTCAGCTTGTCTTTTAATGCATATATTGGAACCTGAGAAAACTCTGATTGCTTCGTGTCCCTTAATCGTTTAATTTTGGGATTGTGATCGATAGCAATCTTGCTAATCGTGTAATCTTATCCTAACAAAAATAGGCAAGATACGCTACAAATTCATTCTCCAATTCCCCTACCGCTAAGTCTTCGACTATAACGGGAGTACCCTTGGAGTTGAATGATGGAATAGGGAAATACCTTTTCTATACTTCTAACTGCCACCAAAATAACACTAACATGAAAAACAAAGAAAGAGAGCAAATCCCGAAAAATGAAATATATCGTAATATTTTTCGGGATTTTCAACAATGAAATATATCGTAATATTTTTAGGAATTTTCAACTCGGATTATTTTTCGTAAGCATTCAGCCGTCAGCCGTCAGCCGTCAGCCGTTGGCCAATGGCTGATAGCTGAATGCAAGGCAATTGCTGAATCAAGGGATGAATAGGAGTGGGGTGGGCATCCTGGCCGTCTGGGAATTGTAACGGGCAAGATGCCCATTCCACCAACATGCCCATTCCACCAACATGCCCATTCCACCAACATGCCCATTCCACCAACATGCCCATTCCACCAACATGCCCATTCCACCAACATGCCCATTCCACCAACATGCCCATTCCACCAACATGCCCGTTCCACCAACATGCCCGTTCCACCAACATGCCCCGCATCCTGCCTGCCCGACAATCTAAGGAACAGGCAAGATGCCCGTTCCACCAACATGCCCGTTCCGCCAACATGCCCGTTCCACAAAACTCTTAAAATCATTCCATTATTAAGCAACGCCATGTCTATTGCCTGGTGGGCAGTTGGGTTGGCGTTGCTGAATCAAGGAATGAATGCGCGATCATCTGGTTTTGGTCAAGCCCCCGTGGGTCCCCCAACTTTGCGGTGCGACCCAAGGGCGATTTACTCGCCCTAGGAGGCGCGCACCGGAAGGGACGCAAGAAAGTCTTGTTCCCCCACCGGTGCGCTTTCCGTCGGCGAATTAAATTCGCCACGGGTCGCACCGCAAAATTGGGGGGCTAGGGGGGCAAAACCATACCCATAATCAGCAACGCCGTTGGGTTTAGCCTAACGGGTATAGCCGTCCGCCCCCTTACTGCTTTTTAGGTGGGACTAATTTCTCTGAGGTTTCAATTAGGATTGGTATATATAGCGTTTGTATTTGAGTTGTGAATATAGGATTGATGGGAAAAGGGAGCAGGGAGGAGGGAGCAGGGACTGTAGGCCACGCGGGGCGCGTTCGGAGCAGTAGGAAAGAGCTTGGATGATTTTTTGGTGTTCTTAAAAATCAGCAAGATTGTTCATGACCTATTTATAAACCCTATATATAGGTATCCTAATTGAATTGTGAGAATTTGTGATGCCCTATTCCCTACTCCCTACTCCCTACTCCCTACTCCCTACTCCCTACTCCCTACTCCCTGTTCCCTTTGCTATAGATTACCAAATGTAAACTTTCCCGGATTGCTCAACATGACAACTATAACCACAGAAGGATTATACACCTTTGAAGAATACCTCAACTATGATGATGGTACCGACAACCGCTATGAATTGGTGGATGGGAGGTTAGAAATCATGAATCCACCAACCTTTAGGCATCTGCTGATTGCTAAGTTTATTGAACAAGTATTGGAAGCAGAAATTAATCGTTTGGGTTTGCCTTGGCTGTGTTTTAAAGAAGCTAGAATTCGGACAGGATGGCGCAAGTCACGGCTAAGTGATGTCTATGTGGTAACCAAAGATCAGGTAATGGCATTGCTAGATCACTCAGCAGTATGTGATACTCCTCCATTATTAGCAGTAGAGGTGGTGAGTCCTGATTCTGTTAAGCGAGATTATCGTTACAAACGTTCAGAGTATGCTGCCTTGGGAATCATTGAATATTGGATTGTTGACCCCCCGAAGAAAAAGGTTTCACTGCTGGTGTTAGAGGAAGGGTTATATCAGGAAACAGTGTTAACTGGAAATCAACGGTTAACATCACCTACGTTTCCTGAGCTGATGTTAACCGTTGAGCAAGTTTTGACTGCTGGGAATTTAAACTAAGTTGTTGTGCATTTAAAATGCACAACAGCAAGGCAGAAGGCAGAAGGCAGAAGGCAGAAGCGATGCATCGCTGTTCCCGACTCCCGACTCCCGACTCCCTACTCCCTACTCCCTACTCCCTACTCCTAGATTGCTATAATGATTCATAAATTTGATGTTCTCGGTTAATAAAAACATCAGCTAATATCTGATAAGCTTCTGTCCAAGCTGCTATCACTTCCTCTGTCGCCGCTTCATGCAACACATCCTTCATCGCTTGTAGTAGACTCTCTCCCACAATGGGATATTGTTCTGGTTTAACATGGGTTTTTACATGACGATGAGCAATCACCTCAACCATGGATTTTAAAGCCTCCATATTATCAATTTTGGTAGCATAACTATAGACTGCTGTCGCTAACTTAGCTGGTTGAGAACCATTGGCTTGAGCTGACATATCAAACTGTGCTTTTACCTCTGGATGGTTGTGAAACATGATTTCATACATCCGAGTAGTAATTTGCTTACCATTCTTTTTGAGCAGGGGAGCTGTGGACTTGATGATATCTATAGTTTCTTGGCTCACCTGATTCACCGGTTTGGGCTTTTCGGAGAGGGTTAGCAAAAATTTCAGATTCTCTTGGGCTTGTAACTTATGAGGTGCAAAAGCCGGTATAAAGATAAAGACTCCTGGTTCTAAGGTAATCTCTTTCTGGTCTAAGGTCAGAATTCCTTTCCCTTCAATTACCGTGATTGCGGCATTACGAGGTGAAGTATGCTCCTCAATTGCTGTACCTTTTGCCAAACACAATAGGGTGTATTGGCAATTGTTATCCTTGAGCAAAACTTTGCTAATCATCCCTGTATCTGGATAGTCAGCTAATTTTTGTAGGGGAGTGCTAAACGATGTGTTTGCTGTAGCGATCGCATTAACCATTATCCTTTCCTCATCTCAAATTTAGAAACTTCTAAGATTGGTAAATATCTCTGAACTCGTTGCTACTTTTACTGTGACAGAAAAAGTTAGCCCTGTCCTTGAGCTAGCTCATAAACGGAGTAATAGCAAAGGGAGTAGGGAGTAGGGAAAGGGAGGGAAGTGTGGGGAGATGGGGAGATGGGGAGATGGGGAGATGGGGAAATGGGGAGATGGGGAAATGGGGAGTCAGATGAGGATATGCATCAAGACCATTAGAAAAAAAGTATTTAAAGATACCAAATTAATCTCAAACTAATTCTTCCCTCTCCTCCCTCTCCCCACACTCTTGTGCTCTCCCCTCTCTCCCCACACTACCCCCTCTCCCCACACTCTTCTCCTTGTTCCCTGTTCCCTGTTCCCTGTTCCCTGTTCCCTGTTCCCTGCTCCCTGTTCCCTGCTCCCTGCTCCCTGTTCCCTGTTCCCTGCTCCCTACCAAATTCAGAAATACTATAACTATCAAACACTGTCAAAGGACTGGTAGGCATGGTCTCAATAGAACAATTAGCTCAAGTCTGGGTGCTGAAAGACCTAGAAACCTCAGCGCTAGAGAATCTTCAGCCTTATACCAATGTACGGGCTTATTTTCGGGATGAGATTGTGATCTACGAGGGCGATCGCCTCCCCTGCCAACTCTATGCCTTAATCAAGGGAACCCTGCAAATTAAAAAAACCGGGACTAATGGTAAAGAAAGCCTTTTGCGCATCATCCCTGAGGGTGATATTTTTGCGGCTCCGGCAATTTTTGGTAATGGTATTGCACCCGCAACAGTTATTTGTCAGGTGGACTCCCTAGTGCTAACCATAGAACGAGAGGCGCTGTTAGAGACCATTCGCCATACCCCAGAAGTGGCGTTGCGAATCCTGGAAGTCTTTAACCAACGCCTGCAACAAATTCATAACACCGTACATGGACTAATTTCTGAAAGGGCAATTGTACGACTGGTGCGTCTGCTGCAATACTATGCAACTCGCTATGGAACTGAGTCTGTTGCTCAGGGAGACTCCTTAAATATCAACCTTCCTTACTATCAAATTGCTCGCAGTATAGGTATAACCTATGAAGAATGCGTGCGTTTGTTCAAAAAGATAAATGCCATCAATTCAGTGGTTACCTACAAGCGGGGAGGCAAAATTATTATCAATGACTGGCAGCAGTTAGATGCGATCGCCTTTGGCGCGGCTGAGGCCTTTGGCCACGCTGCGCGAACGCCGATCGCGGACAACGAAGGATGAAAAGACTAGGGAGTCGGGAGTCGGGAGTCGGGAATCGGGAAAAAATCCTGTGTACCTCGTTTGTACCTCGTTACTATGAGAAACGTGCTGATTGCAGGAATTGATATAGCTTCCATCGCCTGGGATAACCAGGTCTTAACCGTAAAGTCAGCGTAGGATGACTCAATCCCTGAACGTTTTATTAATTATGAATCTTTCTGCTCAGTTTGTGACTCCTCAGGGTCTGATGTCGGATTATTCATCTCGTCTTTGAAGCCTCTGAGGGTTTTCCCTAGGGCGCTGCCGATTTCAGGAATTTTCTTCGGTCCAAAAATCACAACTGCCACAACGCCAATAATCATCACTTCGGGCCATCCTAAACCAAACATACCAATTTTCTCCAAACTCCTGTTAACTTTGAATTAACCTTGAACTGCTTGATAGCACTTAGCCCATCCTACTTCACGGCCAAGCAAAAAAATTCTCTAACAAATCTACTTTACGGTTTTACCAGGCGCACAATCAACCTAGGTCAATCTCGGTCGCCCACTCAAAGTATTGACACTCTCCGTCCTTCTAGGACGGGGATTCTTACTTCACAGAGCCGTCTTGCTCGACCAGGCCGGAGCCAGGAAAAGTAGAGGACAGTTCTCCATAAGCGTTCGGATCAATGATCCAGGTTCCTGTATGCCCTACAGTACCCAAGGCTCTTTTTAGAATATTGATAGCTGCATTATGGTCGCGATCCAACACACACCCGCACTTACAGGTATGGGTTCTAGTAGATAGCGATTTTTTGACAACTTCACCACAGTTTGAGCAATTTTGGCTAGTATAGGTAGGATTGACTGCTACAGTTTCTCTACCAAACTTTCGTCCAAAATACTCTAACCATTTTCTAAACTGATACCAACCTGCATCATTAATAGACTTGGAGAGACAGTGATTTTTGACCAAATTTCTCACCCTTAAATCTTCGTAAGCGACCACATCATTAGAGTGGATTACGCAACGCGCGAGTCTCTTCGCATGTTCTTCACGTTGCCTACTTATTTTAAGGTGCATCCTGCCTAATCTATTAACGGCTTTCTTACGGCTAGATGAGCCTTTATTTTTGCGAGAAACTCGGCGTTGATGAAACTTCAACCGCTTCTCGCCCTTGCGATAAAACCTTGGATTTGGCTCTGTGTTTCCCTTGGAATCGGTATAAAATTCTTTCAGTCCTACATCTAACCCAATGTTGGTATGTGATGGTTCTAGAGATTCTTTAACATCAGCTTTGACACAAAACTGGACATAGTAACCATCTGCTCGACGTACTAACCTAACTCGCTTGATCAGCTTTTGGTCGTAACGCCACAGTTCCCAGGTTCCCTTGAGTTTTAGTTTCCCAATTCCTTTTTTGTCTAAGAATTTTATTGATTTGGTATCAAGGGAAAGTTTCCAGCCTGATGTCTTGTATTCAACTGACCGGGAAAACTTTTTAAACTTGGGATAACCCTTTTTGCCAGGGACTTGTTTTTTACACTTATCGTAAAACCTAGAAATTGAACTATAGGCTCTTTCCACTGAAGTTTGACAGGCATGAGAGTTTAAGTCTTTAACAAAAGGATATTCAGCTCTGAGCCACGTGTTATAGCGATACAGGTCTTTTTGTCCTATCCCTTTATTGTCCATCCAGTAACGGATGCACTTATTTCGTACAAACTGACCAGTACGTATCGCCTCATCTATGGCGGCATATTGAGTTTTATTCCCTTTGACCTTAAATTCTAATACTATCATCTTGACGTGGGACAACTCTAGGTAACATTGTAGCACAAAAAGAAAAAGCCGTCCGTTGTTCGCGCAGCGTGGCCTACGGCCAAGTTACCGTAAGATAGTGGAGTCTTTATGGTTGGCAGGCTATGCGTAAAAGGGTTAAAACTTATTGATTAAGACTCCACAATAAACAGGTTTCGTCTCCTAGAAGGACGGGGCTTGAGACCCAAATTTTTGGTCATTTTCGGGCGGGCAGGATGCCCACCCCACTCACCTTCATCCGAAGATTCAGCAATGCCCCGCTAGTCCATGCTACTAGCAAGGAATTTTATGCGATCGCAAACAAAATCCTTTATCCAATCCCAGCAGTAACAAAGTTTTGTGTAGCGTTACAGGATTGACCATGGCAAGCTGATATCCTAAGCTTATCCGAAGTCCATACTAGGATATCTTGCTGCAATTGATGGTGACCGATAAGGTGAGAAGATAGAGGTCGAAGGATGAAGGAGGAAAGATAAAGTATAAAAATATACCATTTGCAAAGGTTACAATCAATGCAATGGTTGATACTTCAAGTCTTGCATGCCTTTTGTCTTTTGCCTACCCCTCTTGTTAAGGGGGATAATGGGGGGAGAACCCATCCAACCCTTTTGTCTGCAAGCCTGTTGCCTCCATTTTACCCATAGCCTTTAAGTGTTAAGGAATGTCAACCACTTCCACGCCATCCCTAAGAACCCAACAAAACCCTCTGTGCGCTAAGCTGGCAGACTGTATAGAGTCGAACTGGCGGCGCTACTTCGACCTTTCTCCTTATCATTTACCAGCCGAGTTAGGCTACGTGGAAGGACGGCTTGAGGGAGAGAAACTGACTATCGAAAACCGTTGCTATCAGACACGTCAGTTTCGGAAAATGCACCTGGAATTGGCAAAAATAGGTAAGATGTTGGACATTTTACACTGTGTAATGTTTCCTCGTCCAGAGTATGCTCTGCCCATGTTTGGCTGTGATGTGGTGGCAGCTAGAGGACAAATTAGTGCTGCGATCGCAGACCTTTCTCCACTCAACCCTAAACGTACCTTACCAGAAGCCTATCACTGTTCGTTACAGACCCTACCAAAACCTGAGTTTAAACAGCCCCGTGACTTACCACCTTGGGCAGACATTTTTTCAGAATTTTGCATTTTTGTGCGTCCCAATGGTCCAGAAGAAGAAGCACAGTTCCTGGCATGGGTGGATGATTTATTACAGATTCACTGTGCCCATGCTGCTAATGCCCTACCGGTCTCTAGAGAAAAGCAAGCAGAAATTATTGCTAGTCAACACTATTATTGCAGCAAGCAGCGGCAGAATGACAAAACCCGGCGGGTGCTTGAAAAAGCTTTTGGTGTTGAATGGGCAGAGAACTATATGACCTCGGTACTATTTGACTTGCCAGTATCTTGATACTTAATCAATCGTAAAGCTGATTAGTTTGCTGATTAGTTTAGGGATGGAGCAATGGATGATAGCGGTTCTCATATTAATGAGGTACACAGGATTTTTTTCCTGTTACCTGTTCCCTGTTACCTGTTCCCTGTTCCCTAAAATCCACAACTTGTATACCTCACCTATTTGAGAAATACTATAGTAAGGCACGATAATAATAAGTCGGCAAACTTTTTTAAGGGGATAGACTATGTTCACTAGACGTGACCTTCCCTCAGAGCAGGAACTGCTAAATTTCGCGAGACAGTACCCTGAGCTAGATATAGAATCAGTGTTTACTTGTCTGTCGTTCCTGAAAACTACCACTGAAATCTACGAAGCGATTGACACTCATATGGGTCGCTACGAGTTATCAATCGGTAAGTTTACTGTACTCATGCTATTACACAAAGCGGGTTCGTTAGGCTTGACTCCTTCCGAATGTGCTCAACAGGCTGGTGTTACTCGTGGGACGATCACAGGTCTGCTTGATGGTCTTGAACGTCAAGGGTTAGTTAAACGCCAGCCCCACCCAGATGACCGACGGATGCTGATGGTTAACCTGACTCCAAACGGTTGGCAGTTCTTGAAGCAAATGCTTCCCGAGCACTTTAATCGGGTGACAGGTTTGATGGCTAACCTGACTGGCGCAGAAAAGAAAACCTTCGTTAAACTTTTAGCAAAGTTGCGAGCGGGAACCCCTGCTATGCACTCAGCTGAATTTCAGCTGAGCCAGTAATGAGGGATTGCTCAAAAAATCTGTTAGCGGTGCTCATCTAGTATTTACTTTATGGTAAATTAAATAGTAAGGAGCCATATAATATGGCACACAAGAGATGGTTATGACTCATATAACCGACAAAGGTTGATTTAACCGGAGGAGTCATGGAGCCAAAAATTGGCATAAAAGATCAGGGATTCTCAAAGCCCCTAAGCCGTTGGGTGATTGTACTGGCTGGTGTTGGGATTCTGGCAACTGTGGTCGCTAGCGGATATAGTTTGGAAATGGTCCGTGAGCGCCCACCAGAACCAGTGCCATCCGCCAGTAAAACCCCAGCTATCCGAGCTGTCACGGCTCTAGGACGTTTCGAACCTGAGGGGGAAGTTATTCAATTAGCTGCTCCAACAACTTTTCAAGCACCAAGGGTGGCTCAGTTACTGGTTAAGGAAGGGGATAAAGTAGGTGCCAATCAATTGATTGCCATCATGGAAAATCGCGGACGCTTACAAGCGGATTTAGAACGGGCAAAAGCGGAGGTTAAAGTAAGCCGTGCGAACTTGGAGAAAGTCAAAGCCGGTGCTAAAAGCGGCACCATTGCTGCTCAGGAGGCTAAGATTAAACGACTAGAGGCAGAGTATCGGGGGCAGAAGGAGGCGCTACAAACTCGCATTGACCGTTTACAGACTCAGCTGCAAGAAACACAACAAGAGAAAGATGCCACAGTCAGGCGATTAGAGGCTCAGTTAAGGAATGTCCAAGCAGATTTTCAGCGCTATCAGCAGTTAGAACGAGACGGTGCGATCGCAATTTCCGAATTGGACAGCCGCCGCCTAAACGTAGAAACTGCCCAAGAGAGCGTGAGTGAAGCCATAGCCAACCGCACCCAAACTATAAGCACCCTCAGGGAACAACTCAAAGAAGCTATGGTCAACCGCAAGCAGACCCTAGCTGTAGTAGAAGCACAGATTAACGAAGCCAAAGCTACCCTAGAAGAGATTAAAGAAGTACGTCTTGTAGATATTAGACAGGCTGACGCAGAGCTAGAAATGGCTATGGCACAAGTCAAGCAAGCCGAAGCAGAATTAAAATTTGCTTACGTCCATTCTCCACTAGATAGTCAAGTTTTGAAAATTAACACTTATCCAGGAGAAACCGTAGATCAAGAAAAGGGAATTGTGGAACTAGGGCAAACTGACCAAATGATGGTTGTTGCTGAAGTCTACGAAAGTGATATTGGTAAAGTCAAGCTAGGACAGAAAGTAACAATTATTAGTGAAAGCAAGGCATTTGAGGGTAAACTCAATGGCAGTGTAGTTAGAATTGGGCAACAAATTGACAAACAGGATGTTCTTGACACTGATCCAGCCGCTGACGTAGATGCCAGAGTTGTTGAAGTAGATATTCGTCTAAATCCAGAAGACAGCAAGACCGTGACTGATTTAACTAACTCCCAAGTCATCGTAAAAATAGTTATTAGTAATTAGTCAATCGCTTTGCTCCAATTAAAAATTATCAATTCAAAATTCAAAACTAACCTATAAATTAATTCGTGGGCTTGTATCCGGTGGAAACACTTACAAAGTATAAGGTTATTCATTTTTAATTTTTAATTTTTAATTTTTAATTTTTAATTTTTAATTTTTAATTTTTAATTTTTAATTTTTAATTTTTAATTAAAAAATAGTAATTAACCAGTAAATATTAATCATGAAAATACCTTTAGCATGGTTACAATTGACCCATGAAAAAATGCGTTTGCTGGTGGCACTGGCAGGAATTGCTTTTGCCGATATTTTAATGTTTATGCAAATGGGTTTTAGGGATGCCCTGTTTGCCAGTAATGTGACACTACATAATAGCTTACAGGGTGACATTTTTTTGATTAGTCCCCAGTCCCAATCAATACTCGCTCTGAAAAGTTTTCCTAGTCGCAGGTTGTATCAAAGTATTGCATTTGATGGGGTCAAATCGATCCGTGGGATATATATGGACTATGGCCTCTGGAAAAATCCTCAAACCCGTGAAACTCGCAATGTACTTGTGATTGGGTTTAATCCTACTGACAACGTCTTCAATTTATCTGGAGTAACCAGCAATCTGGATACGATAAAAATGCCCGATGTAGTTTTGTTCGATGACAGCTCCAGACCTGAATATGGTCCTATTGCTGAAGAGTTTAATCAGGGCAAGGAGATAACCACTGAAGTCAAAGAACGTCGCATTCGAGTAGGAGGCTTATTCACCCTAGGGGCTTCCTTTGCAGCAGATGGAAATGTGATCACCAGTGATTTAAACTTTTTACGCCTTTTCCCTGATCGCCATAAAGGACTAATTGATATCGGTTTGATTAAATTAGAACCAGGGTTAGATGTGGAGATAGTTGTAGAGAATATGAGGCGCGAACTTTCTAAGGATGTTAGAGTTTTATCCAAGGAAGAGTTTGTTAATTGGGAGAAAGCTTACTGGCAAAGCAGTACATCAATAGGCTTTATTTTTACCCTCGGTAGCGCTATGGGATTTATCGTGGGTACAGTGATTGTTTATCAAATTCTATATACTGATGTCGCGGATCATTTGCCTGAGTATGCTACCCTTAAAGCCATGGGTTATAAAACCAGGTATCTATTGATAGTTGTTTTTCAAGAAGCTCTGATTCTGGCAATTTTAGGTTATTTTCCTGGATATGGACTGGCACTAGGGTTGTATAGTTTAACGAAAAATGCTACCAGTTTACCCATAGCCATGAGTCTAGCTAGGGCAGTGACAGTTTTGATTCTGACGATTATTATGTGTTGTATTTCCGGTGCGATCGCGATCGGGAAACTCCAAGCAGCCGATCCCGCTGATATTTTTTAAACTATTGCTAAAACTATAATCAATAACCAATAACTAGCTAGGAAGGAAAACTGTCATGGTGGACGAAGCAGTTGTATCCATTAAGCATCTTAATCATTACTTTGGTAAAGGTTTTCTACGGAAACAGGTTTTGTTTGATATTGACCTAGACATCCACCAAGGAGAAATTGTGTTGATGACTGGTCCTTCTGGATCGGGTAAGACGACATTACTAACCCTAATCGGAGGATTGCGATCGCCTCAATCTGGTAGTCTTAAAATCCTAGGACAGCAACTGCTGGGAGCCAATAAACGTAATTTGATAGCGGTGCGGCGTCATATTGGCTATATTTTCCAGGCTCATAACTTACTCAAGAGTTTAACAGCTCGCCAAAATGTGCAAATGTCAGCAGAACTACACCCAGAACTTTCTGTTAAAGATGCTATTACTAAATCAGTAGCTATATTGGAAGAAGTGGGCTTAGGTAAGTGGGTGAATTACTACCCAGATAAACTTTCTGGAGGACAAAAACAACGAGTCGCGATCGCTCGTGCTTTAGTGGGTAATCCCAAGATACTCTTAGCCGATGAACCAACAGCAGCACTAGACAGTAAATCCGGTCGTGAAGTGGTGGATTTAATGCAGCAGTTAGCTAAAGAACAGGGCTGTACAATTTTACTCGTTACTCACGACAATCGAATTCTCGATATTGCTGACCGGATTGTTAATATGGAAGATGGGCGTCTGAATGGTATCAAAGCAGTTAGATGAACTACCACCTGCTTGCTACGCAGAGCAGGTGGTTTCCAGCTTCACAGGGGATTGCCTTAGCTTGGGTTTACTTCCTCGCTTTGGTCTTACATCCCCTCCACTAGCAGAATCCCCCGTCCCAGAGGATTGTAATATCCTGATACCTTCTGCTCTAATGTTCTTGGCTGCATTCTCATCTCTATCATGGTGAGCGCCACAGTTAGGACATTTCCAAGCCCTGATATCTAATGGCATTTCACTCACTTGATAAAGGCAACTATAACATGTTTTAGAGCTAGGAAACCATTTGTCAATTTCCACTAGTACCTTGCCTTCCTTTTCTAATTTGTAAGACAAGAAATTGACAAACATCCCCCATCCGGCATCCAATATTGCTTTAGCTAGATTGTGGTTCCGAAGCATACCCTTAGTATTGAGGTTTTCAACTACGATGACTTGGTTATCGTCAACAAGCTTTCTTGATAGCTTATGTAAGTAGTCTTGACGGGTATTGCTAATACGTTCGTGAACCCTAGCAACTATTCTTCTGGCTTTGTTTCTGGTGTTACTACCTTTTTGTTTTCTAGATAATTTATTTTGCTTTCTGGCTAAATTTTTCTCGGATTTGTACAAGTGTCTAGGGTTAGCAAACTTGGAGGTTTTATTCCCATCATTAACTATGGCAAAATCTTTAACCCCTAAATCTACACCTGCTACTTTTCCCTCATGATTAGGTTGAGGATTATCCCCTTCTAACTCAGTCAAAATAGATGCAAAATATTTCCCAGATGGTGTCATGGAAATAGTAACAGTTTTGATTTCTCCTTCAATTGGACGTTTGTCAAACTTGGTTTTGATTACACCAACTTTCCCAGGAAATTTCAAATTACCATTAACTAGTTTTACCTTTTGGGGATATTGAATAGATTGTTTACGCTTCTTTGACTTAAATCTAGGGAACCTAGCCCTACCTTGAAAGAAGTTTTTATAAGCCGTGACCAGATTTAAGGTAGCAGCTTGTAACACCTGAGAATAACAGGTTTTTAGCCATTCTGTTTCCTCGGCTTTTTTAAGCTTTGGAAGCAGGGCATTGAGACTAGATTGCCTTACACTTTTCCCTGTGGATTTGTAGGTTTCAATGCAATGGTTTAGAGCATAATTCCACCACCACCGAGCGCAACCAAAGTGTTGAGCTAATATTTCTTTTTGTTCATCGCTCGGATAGATCCTGACTTTGATTGCGTAGTGTCTCATCTTTTGATCACCTCCTTGTTATTATTATATACAATTTGTTATAACTATATTCCGGGCAAAAATAAAATCCTGGTGTTCGCTCTCATCCCCCACCTGCTAGCGCGAGGAAGGGGAATTCCCGCTCACTCTGTTAAACTGGACTAACTTTAGCACGATGCAGCAACTTATCACCAATGCGGTAGCCAGTGTAACGTACCCTAACCCGATCACCTGGTTGAGCACTGCCTGACATGAGTTGGTGTTGTTGTGGATCGTAAGGAATTTCTTGCCCCACAGATGCGATCGCTTCCACACCCCATTTTTCTAACAACTGTTCCACTGGCTTTACCAGGGGCAATAATCTCACTGCTGGTAACTGCTGATTCTGTTGTGCCGCATAAGCAGCAGTGGGCCATTGCACTAGCCAGGATTCTAGCACTTGTAAACTAGATTGCTGAAACTCCTGCATTAAAGTCTCGCGCTGCTGTTCCAACTGCTGTTCCAGACGCTGGTACTCCTGCTTGAATGTTGAGTCTTCCTGCTGTAACGTAGAAACAGAATCTGGCAAAAACAGAACCAGTAAGTGATTCACCGACACCTGCAACGCTTGAGCAAGTTTAAGCAGCGTTTTTAGCTGCATCTGCGACACCTGACCTTTCCGCAAACGCCTCAGTTGCAACTCGGAAACATCAGCCCTGAGACTGAGTTGCCTAAAACTAGGAATATCCACTTTTGCCATAAGTTGTCGCAACTGTTCACTGTAATTGGGATAGGAAGACTCGGTCATTTCCAGGCTGACTTATCAAGGATAAAGGATGACAGGAGAAGATTTAGAAATCTGATCAACTCCAGTAGAGTAATTATGATATCCCTTATTGTGATTATTGGTAAGTGCGATCAGCTAATCGCTGATCGCCAACTACTGAGTGCTTACCAAATTAGATATTTGCTCAAAGTGCATTGACCCAGAAATCAGCAGTTACAATCTCACCATTACGCTTAAATTGACCCCAGACTTTATATGTGCCTGTTTCAGGAAATTGGGTAGCAAAACGTATCGGTTCAGTAGTTTTACCTGGAAGTGCGTGAGCATGAATGTAATCAGATGCTGTTATAGATTCTGATTGTTTAACAATTACTAAATGACCAAATTCTCCCAAATAAGGTTGTAAATCAGTAACCGGATTATTATTAGCAGCATCTTTTAACTGAAAGCTAATCATTACTTCTTCATTCGCCTGAACTTTGGGTTTATCAAAACTCAACTCAATCTTGGTCTTGCCAAAGACTTTAGTATTTTTAATTTCTTTATCAGTTAGAGATGAATTAATGCCTGGTGCTTTTACTTTTAGCACCGAAACTCGCTCTGGGTTTCCAGTTGGTTTGTAATCGCTAAAAAGAGTATAATCACCGGGTTTAGGAAAATTAGCTTCAACTTCAAACCTTCCATTACCTTTGTATTCAGGATGAATATGATCGTAAAAATCCAGATCATCACTGACGACAATTAAATGCATTATTTTTTCTTGGAAAACCTCAAAATCAGGAACAGCATTTCCCTCAGAGTCTTGAATATCAATTACCAAACTATTTGGTTTATCTAAAGTAATTTTTGAAGGAGTCGTTAGTATAGCTTTAGTCTTTACTGATGGTTTATTTCCGTGACCATGGCTACCATGGTGATGACCATGCTCATTGTGATTATGGTGACCATGGTGTTTATCTCCCTCAACAGATGCATCTCCAGATTGCCCTAGTGTTGAACAACTTTGAGCCAGCAATAAAGTAGAACTAACTAGTAATGCGCTAACCAAACGATTCATGATGTCTTTACCCACAAAAGTTATTCAATATTTATTGTTTAAAGGAAAAGCGACCGTTGATTTTTTTCCCGTTAATGTCAGTTTGAATGACCACCTTATATTCCCCAGTAGCTTTCCCAGGTAAAAAAGCAGCGTAATGTTTACCAGCCTGATCATAGCTGAAATCTAGATTCTTTTGTTCACCATTTGGTAACTGGATTTGAGCCTTGACTTTGGCATTAGATACACTTTTGTGTTCCTCACCCTGTTGTAGAAAAAAGTCTAAGTGAATTCCCTGTTTTTCGACAATAGGCAACAATTCTAAATGATAAAGGCCAGATTCAATGATTTGACCACCTTGGGAGTAACCATCACCATGGCTGGAGGAATCAACCTTCTCAGTTTTGGTGACAGTTTCTGAAGAGGTAGTTTGACTAGTCTCTTTCGTACTATTGCCACAGGAGGCTAGAAACATCAGTCCCACACTAGAGAGAACAATTAAACTTGACTGCAACCACAAACCCATACTTTTACTCCTTTCAAACTAATTGATTTTTTTGATAACCAGTAAAAAAGTTGATACTGACTAAGCTTACCGCTGACAGCTTACAGCTGAATACTTACCTATTGACCCACCACTGAACCACGTTTAAAGGATGAATTTAAGTCTTCAGGTAAAATCCCTGGATTGATGGGTTTAGATATGAAAAAGCGACCAAACTGAGCATACAAAGCTGGTAATACCAATAAGGTTAAAGCTGTAGAAGTAAACAATCCTCCCAAAACAACTATTGCCAATGGCTGTAAAATTTCTTTCCCTGCCCCCGTGCCAATTACGAGAGGAACCATCCCTAAAGCTGAAGTCAACGCCGTCATTAAAATTGCCACTAATCGTTCCGTTGAACCTTCAATAATGACTTGCTTCAAAGGCATTCCTTGAGCCAATTTATTGTTGTAATTATCTACCAGAAGTAAACCATTGCGGGTAGCAACACCAAAGAGAGTGATAAATCCTACCATGGAAGCAACAGAGATAATACCACCACCGAGGGCAACGGAAAAAATTCCCCCAGTTAATGCTAGAGGTAGATTGAGCATAATCATCACTGTTGCTGAAATTGACTTGACGGCAAAGTACATTAAAACAGCAATCACAATCAGTGCCAGAGTACCGAATACTAGTAAATTTTGAGATGCTCGTTGTTCTGATTCAAACTGTCCTCCATATTGGATAAAGTAGCCGGAAGGTAATTTTACTCTCTCCTTGACTGTGGCTTGAATCTCTTCAACTACACTACCTAAATCTCGATCAGCAACATTAGCTGAGACCACAATCAGACGAGAAACATTTTCGCGGTTGATTGTGTTTGGTCCCTTACCATAACTAATGTTAGCAACTTGGGCAAGAGGAATTTTAGTGCCCGTGGGAGTATCAACTAGCAGGTTGCTAATGGTATTAAGATTATTGCGGTATTCGGCTTTTAACCACACTACCAAATCAAATAACTGTTGCTCTTCCAGTACCTGGGAGACAACTCTACCATTGAGAGCAGTTTCAACAATTTCTGCCAGCTGACCAACACTAAGACCATAACGAGCAGCAGCAGCGCGGTCAAACTTAATTTGCACCTGTTTGATCGGAATTTGGGGTTCAAGAATTAGATCCACCACACCAGGAATCTCTTGCATCCCATCTCGAACTTGAGCACCAATAGTTCGTAATTCCGAAAGTTCCGGACCAAAAATTTTTACTGCGATCGCACTCCTGACTCCTGAGAGGACTTCATCCATGCGGTGGGAAATAAAACCACCAATACTAGGGGCTACCCCCGGTAACTTAGCAAATTCCTCACGGAGTTTCTCAATCGTTGCTTTTCGGTCTTTCATCCCCTCCTCTGAAATTTCCACATCCAAATGGCCGAGAGTAACACTACCAGCATCAGCATCACCGGGAGCACGCCCTGAACGTAACTGCACTGACTCAAACCGGGGGTCATCTTTGAGAGCTAGTTGCATCGCTGAACCAGCGCGATTCGTCATTTCCAGAGAGACACCGGGATAGAGAGTGAAAGCATTGACAAGCGATCGCTCCTGAAACTCTGGTAAGAAGACTCGTCCTAGAGAGGTAAAAATAATTAGAGAAGCGACAAACCCTGCTACTGCTGTTAGCAAAACTAGACTGGGAGCATGAATAGAAAACCGAATTAATGGCTGATATAGTTTTTTAGAAAAGCGCGCTACCCAAGTTTCTTCCTCCGGTAACTGTACAGTAGCAAGCAAGAAAGCACACAAAGCTGGACTCAGGGTCAGGGCTACAAATGTAGAGGCAAAAATTGAGACTAGATAGGCTACTCCCATCGGTGCAAAGATACGACCTTCAACACCAGTAAGGGTAAAAATTGGTGCGAAGACTACAGCAATAATTACTGTAGAAAACAGCACACTTACTCGCACTTCCACTGAAGTGTTATAAACCACCTGTAAAGGGTTGAGGGGATTTCCTGCTTGCTGATTTTTCCGTAATCCCCGGTAGCAATTTTCCATGTCCACAATCGAGTCATCCACCACTGACCCAATTGCTACAGCTAGTCCTCCCAAAGTCATGGTATTAATTCCCAAACCAAAGAGATTGAGTAGCATCATCCCAATCAACAAAGACAGAGGAATGGCGCTGAGGGTAATAATGGCACTGCGCCAGTTCATCAAGAACAGAAACAGAATAATAGAAACAATGATGATGCCATCGCGCAAGGCATTCCTGACATTTTTAATTGAGGCATCAATAAAATCGGATTGGCGGAACGTAACAGTAACCTTGACATTCTCCGGCAAACCCTCTTTAATTTCCTCCATGGCTGCTTCTACGGCTTTGGTAACAGTAGGAGTATCAACCAGGGGTTGTTTGTTAACTAGCACCACAATCGCTTTTTTTCCATCCAAGCTACCATCACCCCGCTTCAATGCAGCACCAATTCGGACATCGGCGATATCAGAAAGCAGCAATGGTGTGCCATTACGTGCCACTACCACCGATTGTTCTAAATCCTCTATTGACTCAACTCGTCCAATGCCTCGAATTAATAGTTCCTTGTCTGGACTAATCAGAAAGCCACCCGCTGCATTAGTATTTGCTGCTGCTGCTGCTTCGGTAACTTCTGCTAAGGAAACATCAAAAGCGGTTAACTTGGCAGGGTCAACCAGTACCTGATACTGACGTACATCTCCCCCATAGGCAATTACCTGAGTTACCCCCGCTACTGCCAATAATTGGTTGGTAATATCTCGGTCAACCAATCGACGCACAGCCATTAGGTCAATTTCAGAGGGGACATCTCCTGTCTCTACATCTTCGTCAATGGTAAAAGCGTAGGAAAGAATGGTACCAATGGGCGAGGAAAGGGGAGAAATTTGCGGTGATTCTACTCCTTCTGGTAATCTGGCAGCAGCTTGTTGTAATCGTTCAGTTACTAACTGGCGAGCTTGATAGATATTAGTATCCCATTTGAAGATAACTTTTACTACAGAAATGCCCACTCCCGAAGAGGATCGTACTGTAGTCAATCCAGGAATGCCATTGATCGCACTTTCGACAGGCATTGTAACTAAAGATTCCACTTCTTCTGGAGCCAATCCCGGCGCTTCCGTTTGAATTTCAACTTGGGGAGGAGCAAAATTGGGAAATACATCTAAGGGCATTTGGGAAACAATGCCAAATCCCCAAACTGTGACGATGATAGCGCCAATTACAACTAGCCAGCGTCGAGCAATAGACCACTTCAGGATCGAGTTAAGCATTTTGGTCTTACCTACAGCCTTGCTGATTATTGCCTGTTTACGAAACTATTAGGAATGGCCGAATCTAAATAGCCATCCCCATTGCTCTGGGCATTTCCTTTTACATCAGCAGTGGGATGATAGCTATTATTGGTCAGCCCATCGGAAATTTCTATAGGTGCTGGTCTTGATTGTGAAGCAGTGCGGCGTCCGAGCATAAAAGCACCAGCTGTAATTACCCCTCCTACAGGAAAAACCCACCACCAGGGTAGGCTAGCAACATTAACATTAGTCGATGTTGCCTTATGATTATGTTCTTCTTGCTCATGGTCATGGTGATCAGCTTTAGAGCCACCCCTTAGGGATTGGGCATACAACATCACCCCGCCTTCAGCCACAATCTGGTCACCTTCAAATAAACCATTCTTGACTTCTACCAAATCCCCAAAAGTTGAACCAAGAGTAAGTTCTACAGGTTCATAGAAGTTCTGACCATTTTCTACATAAACCAGTTGTTTACCATTAGCATCCACCAAAGCATCTTGAGAAATCGCTAAAGTAGCTACACTGGTTTTATCAGTAAGAATATTTAATTGAGCAAACATTCCTGGTTTTAGTTGCCCTCCAGGATTATCCAACTTTACCCTCACTGGCACTACTCGTGTCTGACCTGCCACGATAGGGTCGATTTGGGTAACTTGACCTGTAAAAGTCTGATTAGGCAGACTAGAAACTTCTAATCTGACCTTCTGACCTATTTTTACCTTATATAAATCTTTTTCATAAATATTAGCAGTTGCCCAGACTTGATTATTGTTAACAATCGTCATCAGTTGCCCACCTGCGTCTTCAAACGATTCACCCAAGGTTAGTTTCCACTGCGCTACTGTACCGGAAATTGGAGCAAGCACCGTTACCTTTCCTTGCTCATTAGCAGAATTACTAAGTTGTTGCAGTCGGGTTTTGTAGGTAGTATCGCTCAGTTGAACCCGGGATTTGGCAGCCTTAACCGCTGTTTGAGCCCGTTTTAATTCCGCTTCTGCTTCGAGAACTTCCCGACGGCTAAATGCTCTTTTCAGTAACGTTTTAGCCTCTGCTAGCTTAGTTTTCGACTCTAGCATCTGACGTCGAGCCAGAGCACCTTCGATTGCTAATGCTAGGTCTTTATCGTACTCTTCTTGGGCTACTGCTAGCTGAGTTTCAGCTTCATCGATTTCAGCAGCAGCAATTTGACGCTGACGTTCTAAATTTTCCCTAGCTAGTTCCAGATTTGCCTGAGCTTCTCCCAATGTGGCCTTAGCTTCAGTCAGTCTGTCGAGAGACTCAACCCGCAATTCAATTAACTCCAAGCTAGAAATGACAGCAACCGCTTGACCTTTCTTGACCCTCTGACCTGGTTTGACCAAAAGTTTAGCAACTGTACCGGGAATCGGTGCTGTTACTTGCGCCTGTTGGTTGGGCTGGGTTTCAATTTGCCCCGTGGTTTGAATACCAATATCCAAAAACTGCCTAGAGACGGATTGGAGTTTAATCCCAATTTGACTAGCGGTTGTGGCATCTACCTTAATTCCTTCGGGATTGCTGGTGGCTTCGGTTCCGCTTTGGAACTCATTTCCATGCCCGGCATGGGCGAAAACAGCAACTGGTGCGATCGCTATCACCAGCAAAAAGGTAAACGTTGAAGCCAGGATTTTTTCTGTCTTGTGCATAATGGATCAGTGCTTTTGATGCTCAGCAGAGGGTGCAAGTAGTCACCATAGCCTCCACCCAGATACCTAAGGTTTGCATCCAGATGGTCATTTGCTGTCGTCTTGATTAAGTATCACAAGCAAATATGAAATCAGGATGAAATTTTAGGTATCAATGAAATTATTTTTTTTAGGACTTTGGTAAGCCTTCAGCTTCTGAGAGTAGGAAATTGATTTGTTAATTATTTTTTTTAATTAATGTCACAATTTAATTCTATGTTTTAGAATTAATGGTTTAGGCTACGTGTAGTAATTGTGATACTTTTTGATGCCATATTCTAGAATTGCTACTCGCTATTCCCTGCTCCGAAATTCCCTTTGCTATTACATACATTGACTATAGGTGCGTGCAGCTTTAAGCTAATTTATCCACAGAAAGTTACACTCTGCCCCGCTTTGTTTCGCGCATATCGCTACTATAGACAAAGTATCCAGCGAGAAAAGACAGATGAGAGTACTGCTAGTTGAAGATGAGCCAGACTTGGGTGCTGCAATTAAGCGAGCGTTGAATATAGAGAAGTATGTGGTGGACTTGGTTGTTAACGGTACTGAAGCTTGGGGTTATTTAAACAATCACGAAACCCAATATACCTTAGCTATCTTCGACTGGTTGCTACCAGGGCTATCCGGACTAGAGTTACTGCGTCAGTTACGCTATAGTAATAATCCCTTGCCTATTTTGATGCTAACGGCAAAAGACCGCCTGGAAGATAGAGTGATGGGTTTGGATACCGGAGCCGATGATTATTTAGTCAAACCGTTCCTAATGGCAGAGTTGCTAGCAAGAGTTAGAGCCTTGCACCGGCGAACACCCCTACTCCAGCCCCAACAACTTCAGGTGGGTGACCTTATTCTAGATTATGGTAACCGAACGGTTTATCGTCTTGCTGCTAACGGTGAGAAACTCCACGTTCCACTCACGAATAAAGAATTCCAGCTCTTAGAGTATTTTATGAAGCATCCCAATCAGGTGATGACCACCAACCAAATTCGCAATCAACTTTGGGAAGTGAATGCAGAACCAATTAGTAACGTAGTGGCGGCTCAAATGCGCCTGCTACGTCGGAAACTCGAATCAATCAACTCCAGCATTCCCATTGAAACTGTGCATGGTTTGGGGTATCGTCTCAATCTGAAAAAATAATGAATCAAAATAAGCTATTTAACCAGACTCGTGGAAAATTAGCACTTTCCTATGCCATTGTCATGGGGTTTATTTTGAGCTTGTTGGGATTTGGTGTTTACAGAGGGATCGCTCATACCCATTTAGTCACTTCAGACCGGGAGTTAAAATCCGTTGCGGGGACACTCCATGATAGTCTGGAATGGAAACTCAAGGAACCGGGACGGGTAGAGCCAATAATTGGGGAACTTTTACCTAATCTGTGTATCGTTGGAGTTAACTGTTCTAAACCACTGGTTAGTCCCCAACGCCACATCCTCAGTGCTGTTAGCCAAGCTCACTACTACATCCGGCTATTTGATACCTCAGGACGTTTAATTGCCATTGCAGGAACTTACCCAGAGGGATTACCCCAGGTGTTTAATCAAGCACCTTGGCAAACCCTGTCCGATGGTAAGGGCAACTCCTATCACCAAATTTCTCTATCGCTACATACTCAAGATCAGCGGGATTGGGGGTATTTGCAGGTGGGGCACTCTTTCCAATACCTCAAGGAGTACCTCAATACGGTAAAATTAATCTTGGTATTGGGGCTGCCAATGGCAATGATCTTAGTGGGCAGTGGCAGTTGGTGGTTAGCAGGGTTGGCGATGCAACCTATTTACCAATCCTACAGACAGATTCAACAGTTTACCGCTGATGCTGCCCACGAGCTACGGACACCGATAGCTGCGACACTGGCAACGGTTGAGTCGGCACTTTTGATGCCTAGCTTGGATCAACAAGAAGCACGAAACATTCTTGAAATTGTTGAACGTCAAAATCAGCGGCTGACTCAGTTAGTTGCGGATTTGTTGTTGTTGTCTCGCTTAGATAGACAACCAGCATCTGTACGTCACCAGACATGCTGTCTCAATGACCTGGTTAGCGATTTAGTTGAGGAATTGGCAGCCTTGGCAATCGCTTCCGAAATTACACTGACATCTTCGGTGCTAGTGCCAACTCCTCTGGAGGTTGTGGGTGATTCTGAGCAGCTTTATCGCCTAGTTTCTAATTTAATTATTAATGGTATCCAATACACCCCTGTGGGTGGTAAAGTAACTGTTATTTTAGACAAGAGCGACCAACACGCGGTGATCCAGGTAGAAGATACGGGGATTGGTATTGCCCAAGAAGACCAAGGGCGAATTTTTGATCGCTTTTATCGAGTCAATAGCGATCGCTCTCGTCACACAGGAGGTTCCGGATTAGGGCTGGCAATTGCTAATGCGATCGCTATTGCCCACCACGGTAGCTTGCAAGTATACAGCGAACGAGGTGTTGGTAGTAGGTTTACTCTTCGATTGCCCAAGCCAGTTACTTCCTTCGATAAGGAACACTTTAGTGCTCCAGTTTTTTTCCAATCAAACTCCTAAGTGAAGCATGAAAGATAAAGTAAAAAAGGCAAATATTGAAGGATAAACAGATATAGCTCAAACGATACCAGTTATTTAACAACCAATAAATTAGACTATTTCATCCTTCATGATTAATACCTAATACCTAATACCTAATACTTCATCCTTCATACTTAATACTTAATAAGCTTATTTTAAAATACTGCGCAGCATCCAAGCCGTTTTCTCGTGTATGCTCATCCGTTCGGTCAACAGGTCAGCTGTGGACTCATCGTTAGCACGTTCAGCGGCTGGGAAAACAGACCGTGCAGTTCTTACCACTGCCTCATTGGCTTCCACTAGCAAGCGCACCATGTCCTCAGCCTCCGGAACATCGCTGGTTTCGGGGATAGAGGATAATTGTGCATACTGACTGTAGCTGCCAGGAGCAGGATAGCCTAGGGTACGAATCCGCTCTGCTACCGCATCCACTGCTAAAGCTAACTCATTGTACTGTTGCTCAAACATCAGGTGTAGGGAGTTGAACATTGGTCCAGTAACATTCCAGTGGAAGTAATGGGTCTTCAGGTATAGGGTATAAGTGTCGGCTAGTAGACGAGACAGTCCCTCAGCAATCTCTTTGCGGTCTTGTTCATCAATACCAATATTGACAGGTACAATCGTTGCCATAGTACTCTCCTAAAGGTTCCTACTCAAAACTAATAGTAGCGACGGTAAGCTTTAAACAGCTTAACTTTAAGCAATTCTGGTTTCCTTGGGAATACACCCAAGGGATGAAGCTATTTTTGTCCCAAAATTGCTAATTTTCAGGCTAAATGCCGTTTTAAGACCGACCGAGGAGCGCGACGCACGCGGCATTTAATGGTTTTTTTTCCTAAACGCTGGTGTGCTTCGTAACGGTGGCAACCGGAAAAACCATAGTATTGCCCATCTACTTCTAACACATCAATGGGTTCGAGCAAACCTTCTTTGGCAATTGATTCCATTAGCGCCGCCACCTTGTTTGGATCATTTTGTGGTGGTAGGGGACGGCGGATTTGCTCTAGGGGAATTTCTTTGATGTATATCATAGTGCTAGTAATTTGTCAATTTAGTTTTGATGGTAATGGGGTTGCGGGTTAGGGGTTAGGGGTTAGGGGTTGGGTTAAGGGTTTTAGTACCTAATGTAAGCGTGCCTAATGTAAGTGTCCCTAATGTAAGCGTGCCTAATCCCTAATACAAGGATGCCCGTAGGGACAAGGGTTGGGTAGAATAGGAAAAATTTACCAAGGGCTAATGAATCAAGCCAGTTTTAATCCTAATGAGATTACTGTGCCCAATGGCTGCTTCTTTGGCTTGCCCTATTCGGTTGAGGAGGCTTCAATCGTTTTCCTGCCTGTTCCTTGGGACGTGACCACATCTTACCGAGAGGGCGCAGCAAACGGTCCCCAAGGAATTTTAGATGCTTCGGTACAGTTAGATTGGTACGACTTTGATGTACCCCAAGCTTGGGAAACGAGGTGTGGAACTATACCGATTAACTCAGCTCTCCTTGACCAAAATCGTGCCATGAGGTTGATAGCTAAAGAGATTATTCAGTATTTAGAAGCTGGTGGCAATGTGGATGATGATGCGATCGCAAAACAGTTAGCAATCGTTAATCAAGCCTGTGCTGGTCTCAACAACTGGGTTTACACTCAGGCACTGGAACTGCTGGAGCAAGGCAAGCTGGTTGCCATCGTCGGTGGCGATCACAGTGTTCCTCTTGGGTTAATGCAAGCCCTAACACAGCAACACGATGAATACGGGATTTTACAAATTGATGCCCATGCCGATCTCCGGCAAGCCTATGAGGGGTTTACTTACTCCCATGCCTCGATCATGTACAATGCCCTGACCCTACCTCAGATTAATCGTTTAGTTCAGGTTGGCATCCGAGATGTTTGTGAAGAGGAAATGTCTTGGGCAAACAGCGATCGCCGGATTGTAGTGTTTGATGACTGGCAGCTCAAAGCTAACACTTACGAAGGTATAACCTGGGCAGCCCAGTGTCAGGAAATTATTGCTAATTTACCGAATAAAGTTTATATTAGCTTTGATATTGACGGATTGAACCCCGCCTATTGTCCCAATACAGGTACTCCTGTGCCGGGAGGATTAGAATTTAATCAGGCAATGTATTTAGTGCGATCGCTAGTCAAAGCTGGAAAAACTATTATTGGTTTTGATCTGTGCGAAGTTGCTCCCGGAGACTCTGGGGATGAGTGGGATGGCAATGTTGGGGCTAGAATTTTGTACAAGCTTGCCTGTTTGACGAGGTATAGGACTAATTAATCAAAAAATCACCATCACTAAATTTTTATCTGACTCCTGTCGCCTGGGTAGCCAAATGTGTCTCTTTCAACTGCTCCAGTAAGGCTTTTCTTTGGTCATAGAGGCGTTTTAGAGGACGAGGCGCTACCTTAGCTAGGCAGTAAGCTGTCAGTAGGGGCATAGCAATGGTCGAGTCGCAATAAACCACTACTGTTTCTGATAACTTCTGTGGATCAAGCTTGCACCAAGAGACCGCCTCCGATGGGGTTGCTCCTGACAAACCCCCTGTGTCTGGACGGGCATCAGTTACCTGAAGAAAGTAATCATGCCCCTTCTCATCAATACCCAAGACTTCTTGAAGATACGGTTCCGTCTGCAACATAAAATTTTTCGGCGAGCCACCTCCCAAGATCCAAATTCCACTGGCTCCCCCATGGTTTTTAGCTGCCAGTACAATTGCTGCCGTTTCATTCACATCCAAGGACACATCAATGACTGGTCCGGTTCCCTGCAACCCTAGCGCTGCTAAATTCATCCCAATCGAACTATCTCCAGGGCTGGAGGTATAGATGGGGACTCCTAACCGATAAGCTGCCGCCAGCAGGGATTGGTTTTTCAGTCCCAATGTCTGCTCCCGTGCAGCAATGTACTTACCGCAGAGGTAGTGAAACTCTGCCGTTCCCATTCGACCCTTAAACTCAGGCTGTTCAATGATCTGACGAAAGAACTTATCCGTTGATAGCAGCACGTCATAATCGAAGAAAATGTCATAGATCCGAACAACCCCTTCTTTCTGCAATACCACATCACTGATATCGTGCCGCCCTTGATGGAGTTCCAATCCGATGCCAAAGTGAGTGTCGTGGTAGAGATTGGCTCCCGTAGATACTATCCAATCGACAAACCCTGCCTCCATCAGTGGGATCACTGCGGCCATTCCTAAGCCTGCGGGGGTTAATGCTCCTGTCAAACTTAAACCCACCGTTACGTTGGGCTGCAACATCCGCTCTACCAATAATTGGCAGCCTTCTCGTAATCGACCAGAATTGTAGGCTAGAAACGTCTGGTCGATCAACTCTGTGATTGGGATTTGTGCCGTAATCGGACGGGGAGCGATTTTACGCCCTTGCAAAAAGCGATTTTCTTTGGTGGGCATGTTAGTCAAATCACTGGAGAAAACTTGCGCTTAACGACCGTTATAACTTAATGAGCAACATTCTGTAATCTCAAGATTGATGGTTCATGATTCATGAAACTGAGCACCAAACTCTATAATTTTTTTTAGCTTTCCCTACAATTAGAGTTACTAGGTAAGTCCTGAGCTTAACTTGCGAGGGGGTTTGGGGGATACATCGACTCCCCCAGTATTTTTCTCACCCCTTCAAGGGGTGAGAAAAATACATCTACGAATTTGTGTATTGATGGTAGACTGTAATGTATGTTGATGATGAACTATCGCTACCGAATCTATCCAAGTGCGAGCCAGCAAGTTCAAATACTTGAGTGGTTAGAGACTTGTCGCGGCGTCTACAACTACGCTCTGAGGGAGTTGAAAGACTGGTTGGCAAGTCGAAAGTGTGATGTGGATAGATGTTCTTTGTCAAAGGAATACATCATCCCAGCTGATACTCCGTTCCCTAGCTACCATCTTCAACAAAATAGTCACGAACTCAAATAGGTATAACTCCTCAAACTCCGCTCATAATTTTCCAGCAGCCGTTGAGATTCTGCCAAAGTAATTCGGTTCTCTTGCAACGCCTGTTCTGTGCGGCGGCGCATACCTTCCACCAAATCTTCAGCATCATACTGCACATAACCCAAAACTTCCGTGATTGTATCTCCCTTAACCACGTGTTCAATTTCATACCCTCTGGGGCTTAATTTGATGTGAACTGCGTTACTATCACCAAAAAGATTGTGTAAATTCCCCATAATCTCTTGGTAGGCACCGACTAGGAAGAAACCCAAATAGTAGGGTTCTTTGGATTTGGGATTTGGGATTTGGGATTTGGAATTAGAAATTCTCTCTGGCTCCTCGGCTTTGCGCAAAGGATGTAGTTCCAGCAACGATTTAACATCCCGCAGGTCAATAAATTGGTCAATCTTACCATCACTATCGCAGGTAAGGTCAGCCAGGATCCCCCTTTGAGTTGGTTCTTCATCCAGCCGATGGATGGGCATAATCGGAAATAGCTGGTTAATTCCCCAGCAATCTGGCACTGATTGGAAGACTGATAGGTTGACATAATAAATTGATGCCATGATCGTTTCCAGGTCTGCTAGATCCTCAGGAACATAGTCTTGTGTTCTGATAATTTCCCGAATCTTTTGACAGCACGCCCAATAAAGCTGCTCGGCTTTAGCCCGCTCGGTAATGCTCAGATAGCCTAAACTAAACAGGCTTTTTGCTTCTTGGTTAAGCTCGATGGCATCATGATAAGCTTCCTGGTAATTCTCAAGGTCGATAGTACAGTAAGTTTCCCAAAGATTTCGGATAATTAGATGGTCTTGTTCCGTTGCCAGTGGAGGGGATTGAGATTCGACATCACTGGTACTCAAAACATCAAAGATCAGGACTGATTGATGGGATGCGATCGCACGACCACTTTCACTAATGAGTGTTGGTGCCGGAATTTGATGTTCCTCACAAGCTTCCTTCACCGCAGCCACAATGTCATTGGCATAGTTCTGCATGTTGTAGTTTTTGGAGGCATGGAAGTTTGTTTTGGAGCCATCGTAATCCACTGCCAACCCACCACCTACATCTAGATACTGCATATTCACCCCTAATCCCTTGAGCTCAGCATAAATTTGGCTGGCTTCGCGAATAGCATCTTTAATTGCGCTAATGGCAGAGATTTGAGAGCCGATGTGGAAGTGCAACAGCTGCAATGACTCAAGCATTCCAGCCTCTCGTAGCTGGTCAATGGTTTGGAGTATTTCTGGAATTTTCAGACCAAATTTAGCTCTATCTCCTACAGAGTTTCCCCAACGACCCATGCTTTGTGTACTCAGTTTGGCTCGCACCCCCAGCACTGGTGTGATGCCTCCTAACTCAGCAGCTACCTCGATAATTAGCTGCACTTCTTCTAGCTGTTCTAGGACAATTATCGGATTATGTCCCAATCGCCTAGCTAAAAGGGCAGTTTCAAGATATTCCCGGTCTTTGTAGCCGTTACAAATAATTAGGGAATCCGGAGTGAGCAATGTTGCTAGAGCAATCATCAATTCAGGTTTAGAACCGACTTCTAAACCAAATTGATAAGGTTGACCAAAATACACGACATCCTCTACCACATGTCGATGCTGGTTGCATTTAACCGGAAAGACTCCTTGGTAACGACCAGGGTATTTGTAGCGAGTAATGGCTTGGGCAAAACAGGCGTTTAATTGCGCTATCTGGTCTGCCAAGATATCTGAAAAATGGATTAATAATGGTAGTCCCAAGTTGCGCTGCTTCAGGGATTCTACCAGTTCCAACAAATCCAACGAGCCGCCCCCATTGCCTTTAGGGGAAACCATGATATGACCAGCAGTGTTAATGGCAAAGTAGGGTTCTCCCCAGCCTTGGATCTGATAAAGCTCCTCACTTTTCTCAATTGTCCAAGATTTAGAGGTCTTCTGATCTTGGTTCTGGTTAGGGATTTGAGAACAGGATGAGTCTATCAACTTAACACCATAATCTGTAGGATTTTGAGTCGAGAACCCTGTAGTAGTCTCATTAGTAGTCTCAGTAGTCGTCTCAGGGGTTAAATACTCTTGAAACTGGGATTTACGCTGTAGTGTCACCAATAACCTCCTTAAAGACATTGGTCGAACTGACAAGCCATGCTAAAATGCCGTCAGCGTGTTTTTTAACTAATCGTGAGCGTCGATGTCTAAACCATCTGGTCATCAGGCTCAAAAGCAAGATTATTTCCAGTCCATCCAAAAGCTAATATACAATTATCAGATTGCTGTTTGGGTTGGGCTTTGGGTTGTTATGGTCTTAGCCGGTAGCATAGCAACTATTGGTCTGATTGATCCTGGACCGATTGAGGAAGAAGCCAATAATCCACAACCAGCTCTGGCTCAACTGCGGGCATCAGCGGCCAAAGAGGCTGTGCCTCTGTCTTTGTTTGGTGTTGTTGCTGTAGGCTGCGCCAGCGGTTGCTTATTGCTTACTCAGGCTCTAAAATTTCCAAGCCGGAAAACGAAACCGAAAAGACCGATAACATCTAGTGTCAGCAGTAGAAGGCGACGCCGTAATTCTAGACGCCGTAAGGCTACTAGCAAACAACAACCAGTCAAATCATTACCATTATTACCATCACAAAACAAGAGTGATGACCAACAGACCGAGGTAACGGTTTTGCCACCAGAGCCTACTGATCAGACCAATCCTCAAGACGAGACTCTTGCCAACATGATGGATATGCGTAAGCGCCGCTCTCTGTCTTCCTTGATGCGGGATCAATAATCAGCTGATGCTAGTGGTGATTTATTTAATGTGCCCTTAATTTGCCCTTTGTTCACTCTTGACGCTTGACGGTTAACCGTCAATTGTTAGAAGTTCTAACCTCTAACAGGGATTGCCAATCTTTAATCGCTTGCTGTGACCAAAGCCAGTTCTTGCTCAAGGCATCAGGTTTGAAGTTAATGGGGTCATTGGTGAGCACCAGTTGCCGTAGCTTGAGGGATCGTTGGGACAAGCTCGCCCGCTTAGATCCGTTTTGTTCTTGAGCCGATTTCCACAAGCCTAGCCCTAAGCCAGCATAGGTATTCCATTTTTGGGAATTGCTGGATTTTCCAGATCCAACTGTTGTAGGTTTCTTGTTGCTACTCCTGTACAATGCATCATACCAAGCTTGGTTAGCTCGCTCGTATTTGCCTTCAGCGTAATAGGCAAACCCTAGGGCATTGCGGTAAGTCCAAGAGTCAGGTTCTTGTTTGACTGCTCTTTCCCAATAACGTCTGACATCATCGAAACTGTATTCATCCGAGCCTGTCTGGATCGACTGCCATGCCAGACGCCCTCTTAAAAAACTCACCATTGACTTATTCAATTGTTCTGAGGGAACTTCCTGAAGGGCAGCAGAAGCCTGGGGTAATGCACCCCGGTCTAGCAATGCCCTGACAGCTTCGGTTCCTCGAATAATATTCCCCTCACTGAATGCTTGAATTGCGATCGCTGTGACGGTCTTAGTCTTAGCCTTTGTCAAATTCACATTTGAGTAATCAACAGGTTTGGAGAGACCTGGTGGTAATTGTCTGCCTAGCCCAGGACTAGGAGGGTTCTGGAAAAACCAAACCCCCAAAAGTACCAAGGCCAGAGTTCCCGTTGCTCCTAGTCCGATCCACACTGGTGAACGTGGTAACCTTGAACCCTTCTGTTTAGGATTAGTGACCTTTTTCCCCTCAAGTTCTGCTGTAGAATCCTCAAGGTTTGGAGCTGATTGGGTTGAGCCCTCGCTAGACAAAGCCGCTGTCAGGGTTGCAGCTGAAGCTTTCGAAGCAGCAGGTAGTTGACTTGGGGTATGGACTGGTAAGTTCTTCTGAGCAGCCTCTGAGTAAGGGTTTTGGGATAACCCCTCTAAATTCGATGCTGCTATTTGTGATTCCCCACCCTGAGCCTCTGTATTGAGCTGATCCAGCAATCCCTTAATGAAAGCAGCGGGATCGTCTGCTTCTAGTTCATGGGATTCTAAACCCGGTGTTACACCAGTGAGACTTTCATGGTCATACTCAGCTTCTCCCCTAGAGACAAGAGCTGACTCTTCCTCAAATTCTGAGAATGTGGTAGAATTATTATCTGCTGGTGGTGTAAAAAACGCCTCTTCTGGGTCTAACCCTACAGACATTCCAGGAGGATCGGGCAGACTAAATATTTGAGTTCGGTCATAACTGTGGTCATCATTGGTCAGGAAACCATCAAATTCCGGATGCAGATAGAGAACAGGTAATGCCCAATAAAGCTGGTTCGAGCCATAAGCAGAAATGAGTCCTTGTCTAGCTCGCGAGAGGCTTAGGTCAATGGGATAACCCTGATTGATGTTACGGTATAATAGTCGGGTTAGGGTCAGGGCTACCTCATCGGGAATACGCTCTGCCATGGCTAGAACACCAGGAATACCGCGCTTAACCAGTGCTTGGGCGAGATTTTGATCGTTACCGTTTTCTTGGGTATGTGAAGCAGCTGTATGAGCACCACGACAGGAGTTGAATACAGCCAGCTGGACACCATTATTAACTAACAATCCCGCTAGATCATCACCCCTTACGGTCTCTGTCAAACCAGTTTTTTTACTAACCAGGTAGACATCACCACCTGATTCCCCTAGGTTAGAGTGACCAGCATAGTGGAAGACTTGATATTTTCCTTGTTCCAGGGCTTGGGTTAACTGTTCCCGTCCTGGCTGTTCCAGAATTGTCAGATGAATCGCTGGGGGTCCATTGGGTGAACGATGGCGGAGTTCTTCTTTCAGGTGAGATGCTTCTTGTAAGAGTTCTAAACTTTCTTGATCACTTGGACCCGCGATCACCATCAAAATTTTCAGAGGTTGATTCGGTGGAGACAAAGGCTTCGGAACTGGTCTAATCAAGCCTTTGGTCATCTGGTAGCGGGAGAAAGCCACATCAGTTCCTGTGGCTAGGGGACGATCCCCAGCATGGAGTACTTCCCAAGGTAGGCGGGGTAATTCTGTACCTTTCAATCCCAGACGCAGCCGCAAAACCGACCGTTGATTTTGAGCGATCGCTTGCGCCATCATCCAGCTATCGCGCAAGCTTCCTTTAAATAGGGCATTGTATAGCTCCTGACCCAAGGCAACTAAGTTTAAAGAGGATTGAGAGTACGGTTCTCCCCAAGATGGCATGGCAAAACTGCCATCCACCCCAGCTGCCCTACCCTGCAGGACACTAAATAGGGGGTCATTCATCAGTTGCTTGGCCTGGGTTAACCATTCTTCTACCGGCCAACTGACTTGTTCTTCTGCCAATGAGACTCCCGGTGCCACTCGTTCGATGCGCACCAGATAATCATCATGTTTTCCTAAGGGGGTTACGGAGATATGGAATTCCTGTGCCACTGTTGCCCAATTTTGCTCAATTTCAAGGGATCAATTTTGCTCATAGTGACGAGCTTTGGCTGAAGGTTTAAAAATTCTTGAATATTTGTTTAGTATTTGCTTATTGAGGAGTATTCCTTTAGGGGAAAATTCTTGTTGGCTCATGGTATTGATGCCGTTTTTTATTTAAGGTTTCCAAGGCATACTCTGTTAATTGTTTTGAATCAGAAAATTTCCTAATTCCAGCATTTGGGTGCCACTTTACCCAGATTTTTCCGGATTGCTATCACCAATCTCGGAAAAGTGAAATGGTAGATGCACCCTGATTGACACCCCCGGTTCACTTTGGTGAGCTGGGGATTTTTTTTCACTGGGTGGTAAGGTGTTACCCACTATATGTAGCCATCTCTATAGATTAGTTTGCTTGCTCCTTTTCCTCTAAACACGAACTGATTAAGCGATGCAGGGCGGTCTTGGGGAGGCAGTGCGGTCTTGGGGGTTCCACCCATGAGCAACTGCCGTGGTTTCCCCCACTCGCGCTTTGCATCAAGACACGGTTTTAAGCACTTAAAACAGGTGAAATTGCTTTGGCAAGCAGCTAATTTCCCCCTCGGGAATTGGTACTCATACCCAGCCTTGGATGTACTGAATCAGTAAGGTTTCCAGGAGGAAGGATTAGGGTGTAGGTTTATCCATACTATGATAAGCGTGTTATCAACTAGCTTAACATCTGAAATTTTGCCCAAGATACTCTTTTGGGGTTTCATCACTGTCTGCAGAGCATTTTAGTCAGCCTGATCCTCAACTTTGCTAATTCAGGTCAAGAGTGCCTAATCCTTGGTATTAAGCAGTTTTTCAGTCTTAGGCAGAAGCTCTAGGGGTATTCTTTGAGCTTTATTATGGTTTTTGTAAAGATTTTGACAAGACTCGTTGACACTCCCCGGCCTGTTCGCGTAGCGTCGGCTTTGCCGAAAGGCTTGGGGATTCTTGCTTGGCCGTAGGCCACGCTACGCGAACAACGATTCGACTTACTCAATCTGGTCGGAACCAGAAGGAATAGAGGCCAAATCTCCACAAGTGTTCGGGTCTACGACCCAGGTTCCGGTGTGCCCCACCGTACCCAAGGCTATGCGCGAGTATGTTGATGGCGGCACTGTGGTCTCTATCTAGCTGACAACCACACTTGCAGGTATGGGTTCGAGTTAATAGTGACTTCGTGACCACCTCACCACAACTAGAACAATTCTGGCTAGTATAGGCAGGGTTTACTGCAACAGTTATCCTGCCATATTTATCGCCAAAATGCTCCAACCATTTTCTAAACTGATACCAACCTGCATCATTAATAGACTTAGCAAGGCAGTGGTTTTTGACCAGATTTTTTACCCTTAGGTCTTGCCTTCGGCACGCTGCGCGAACGTAGGCGATCAAATCGTTAGACTGAGCTACGCAACGTGCGAGGGATTGCTCGCGCAGTGTTCTTCACGTTGCCTACTTATCCTTAGGTGTGCCCTACCTAGTTTGTTAATGGCTTTTCGACGGTTAGCAGAGCCTTTATTTTTTCGGTAAACCCGACGTTGATAAAACTTGAGACGCTTTTCACCCGTTCTATAAAACCGAGGGTTGGGTTGTGTATTGGCGTCGGAATCCGTATAGAAATCCTTCAGTCCTAGATCTAGCCCGACAGTGTTTCCAGTTGGTTTTAATTTTTCGTTGATATCAACTGAAACACAGAACTGGACGTAGTACCCGTCAGCCCGTCGAACTATCCTAACCCTCTTAATTTGTTTTTTGTCGAAGCGCCACAAGTCCCAAGTACCTTTGAGTTTTAGTTTCCCAATACCCTTATTGTCCCTAAACGTTATCGACTTTTTGTCAGGGGACAATTTCCATCCGGACTGCTTGTATTCAACAGAGCGGCAGTGTTTTTGGAACTTCGGAAAACCCTTTTTTCCAGGTACTTTTTTCTGGCAATTATCGTAGAAACGGGATATCGATGACCGGAGATGAAACCTTAGAATAGTGGAGCCTTTATAGGCGATAGGCTATGCAGAAAAGGGTTAAAACTCATGAAATAAGGCTCCACTATTCTTACGGTAACTTCTAACCATGCCCTTTCAGCCGCAGCTTGGCGGGCAGTAGAGTTTAATTCATTGGCAAAAGGGAACTGCTTAGCTAAAACTTTGCAGTATTTGCTTAAGTCATATTTACCAGTCCCTTTCTTGTCCATCCATAGCCTAATGCAACTATTTCGGATAAATTTCATTGTCCGAATAGCTTCATCAATGGCTTGGTATTGGTGCTTTTTACCTTTGGCTTTAAACTCTAAAATAATCATTTACCTAAGGTCACGCTCCGCGAAGGTATATCCACCTTTACCTGTAACATTTTATTATACCACACGAGCGCGAAAATCGTCAGGATAATTTTCAGTAAAAACCCGTCCTAGAATCCTAGAAGGGAGCAGGTCAATTTTGTAAGAACACTTGAACTACAAACTCTTGAACTATAGTGTTTTCCGGGATTGAGTACCAGTTATCAGTCGTTTTAGTACATTTATTCTACGAATTTGACATGCTCCCGTCCTACAAGGACGGGGCTTTAGACCCAGTTTTTTGGTAATTACTGAGTCTTGGGGTTTCACCCCATCCGTAGGTGAATTTTGAGGATAGCTTTGAGCGGCTGCATCAAGACAACTATAAACCTGGTTTTAACGGTCTTGATGGGTAAGTCCTGATTATCTTGCTTTAAGAGGTAAGATCCTCAATCGAGTAACTCAAAGGACTTGATCTCTAACACCGGACCAATCATCGCAAAGCTCATCACATCCTCTCGCACCTCTCCTGTAACCGTGACCTTTATTCCCGATTGCTTTAACTCTGGGGGAGTGTCCTTGAGTTCATAGGTTTCCCCTGAGTCAGAAACCAGTGCCCAGGCTCCTGACCCCATCTCTTTGCGCTCAATCACGCCTGTGATGCTGATCGTCATGCTGATTGTTTCTCCCCTTGAACGGCTAAATAAGCTAGTCCAAAACAGAGCAAGGCATTGGCAATCAGGAACACCCGAGACAAAACCCCGCCTCCTAGCCAAATTAGCTCAGGTGAAACCACAGCACTCACGGCTAGGCAACTGGCCACACCGAGAGCTGAACCAACCGCTAACCACTTCCATTGCGGATGTCCTAACAGTAGGGCGATTAAAATAAATGGAATCACAACACTGGCAAATAGAGGGTTGAGAAAACTGCTGCTGCCAATAGCGCTACCTAATTCTGGAATCGAACTGCCCATGACTCGGAAAGGCCATTGGGGTAAGTCAAATATATACAAACCTTTCAGGAAGAATAATCCTGAACTCCCCGCTACTAAGCCAGTGGCAAGAGACCAACTCCAAGTAAAAGGAAAATAATTGCGCAAGAACCAGGCCAGCAAATAGGAACCTAGTACCATAGCAATCTTTGGCCACAGGGCGATCACACCACCGTCAATCCAAAAGCGAGGATTGAGATAGCCGTTATCCCGTAACCAGCGGAAGAAGTCTTGGAAAGTAATTTGTCCTTTCAGAGCAAGTTGAACGGCAGCACCAGCATCTAATTGTCCAGCACCATAGTGGTTTAGGGGGTCATCTTCTATAACTCGGGTGGACTGCTTGAGTACATTCAATACATCAGCAGGGTCTTGAATCCCACTAGCTTTGATTAAAGCTGCCACACCAGCAACATGAGGCGATGCCATACTGGTGCCTTGGAAGCCAGCAAATACAGGGGTGCCTGTATCTCCATCAATCGTCTCTTGCAAAATCTTACCATTTTCACTGCCACCAGGGGCTGAGATATCTACCCCAGCACCAAAGTTAGAGTAGGGAGCTTTCAGACCTGCGGAATCAAGGGCAGAAACACCAATAACATGGGGATAGCGGGCGGGATAAGCGGCAGCATTTTGGTTAGAGTTACCAGCAGCAGCCACTAGGACAACACCTTTGTGGTAGGCATAGTCGATTGCCTCTGCCATCAGATTGCTTTCACCAGCCCCTCCTAAACTCATGTTGATCACATCTGCCCCATGATCAGCGGCAAAGCGAATCGCTTCTGCAATATCAGCCACTGTACCACCACCATGGGCTGCCAATACCTTCAGGGGCATCAGGCTAGCTTCGTAAGCAATTCCGGCAACACCGTAACCATTGTTGGTAGATTGGGCAATGGTACCGGCTACGTGAGTACCGTGACCTTGATCATCCCATGCTTCAATCCGGTCATTAACAAAGTCGTAGCCTTCAACAAATTCAGTATCTTTCAAATCTGGGACTGCGCTGACCCCAGTGTCAATCACTGCTACTGTTACCCCACTACCCTTGGTGTCATCCCAGGCAGATTCTATATTAATGCTGCGCAGGTTCCACTGCTTGCTATAGTCAGGGTCATTGGGAACCTCGAAGGCACTATAGGTATAGTTCGGTTCAATATATTCTGTTGCTTGGGATAGTCCTGATTGTTTCAGGGTATTCAGCAGTTGTTTATCTCCCTTTAGGATATATATGTGATCCGCTGCTGAAAATTCACTATTGAGTTGGGGATTCACCTCGTATTGTTGTGCGATCGCTTGCAATTGCTCATTAAGTTGAGCAGCTGGGATATCTTCCCGGAAGTCGATCACAATCGACTCAAAATTCCCCTGATTTGCCAATCCTTTAAAGTTAAACAGGGCAAAACCCAGCCCTACTACAAACAGACACAGTATCAAAAATTTTCTCATGGCAATCTGTCGCTGGTTCGCGAGTCTTTAATCACCACGATAACTTATATAGCAAAGGGAGTAGGGAGTAGGAAGTAGGGAGTAGGGAGTAGGGAGTAGGGAGTAGGGAGTAGCGATGCAGCGCGGCCAAAAGCAGTTAACCAAGGCTGAAGGGGCAACAGGTCAGCTAGAATCTTTGTAATTTATTTACAAAATCCCAATCATGCTACTTTGGTAACCTTGCTAGTTTGGTTTTTTCATGTTCAGAATACTTTAATTCCCGAGCTCGACCTGCCCCTGTTTTAGTCACCCAAACTGAATTAAAGTTTTCCAGCATAATGTTGGTAGAGTTAATCTTTTCATTGGTTCCCATTGGCTCAATAATTGTATTGGAATTAGGGAAGACAAAAACAGGGATAGAAACCCGACTATTGGGGCTTGTATGAATCACTTCATGGGCAGTGCTGACAAATAAGCCATTCGTCCAGTATTGCAACATATCCCCCAAATTAATCACAAAAGCATCTTCTAAACAAACCGCATCAATCCAGGCATTTTTGGCATAAACCCGTAGGGAAGGGGTTGGGAAATACTCTTGGATTAACACGGTGAAGATGCCGGTATCTGTGTGTTTTCCGGCAATGCCATACTCAGGAGGATAGTAATTGGCTCGATGGATCAGGATTGGATCGTCAAAATAAGGGTCAAACCAATCCGCGTCTAGGTTCAAAGCCACAGCCAGCCCCCTGAGAAGGTGGGGAACAATTTTGGTCAGGATTTCCCCTTGAAGCTGATAGTGGAATGCAGCAAAACCAGGGGCTACAGTGTCATCAGGAATCAAGGTAGGACCAGTAAACGGCTTGTCTGAAGGTGGATGTTCGATTGCCTTGGTCAAAAACTTCCTTGGGATCAGGACCAACCTCTTCATGGAAGGTTTCGCCATAAAGGGGAATGTAGCCCCTAGAGGTGTTGGGATAAACCGTTTGTTTGTCTTGGCCGTAGGCTTTTTTAATGTCCTCTGGCAACTGGAAAAAGTTACGAGAGCTGTCGATAGTTTGTTGAACTAAATCGGCAGAAATACCATGATCTTTCAAATAGAAAAAACCATGATCTAAGCAGGTGTTGTAGAGGCGTTTGTGTTCTTGATTACCTGATTTTGACCCATTGAGGTCTGTTAATTTTGTTAATGAAATTACGGGTAAGGTTTTCATTTATAATTCTCCTGATTTATGTAGCAATTAGCGCGATCGCAACTAGGGCAAAACCTGGTTAACTGACAAAAATTGAAGTCAAAAGTGTTCAAATGCTTATGGTTCGAGGAGTTGCAGGACTTGACTAAAGTTAGTAGGATCTCCAAGGTTTCTACGCCTAACATCTCCCAAGGTCAGGGGTTCAATCCAGTTGTAGCCCCACACGAGTTTATAAATCCAACTTCGTTTATATTAAGTCATAACAGCGATTTCTTCACTGGTTCTGCCTTGGGCTAGCAACCAGATGATTTGATAGTGGGAGCGTTCAATCGGATCTTTCCCTTGACGATAGCGCTGTTCTAGTTCTCCTATACTCAGATGGGGTTCTATACTGATTCGCTTGGGCATCAGTTTGGAGCTGGGTCTTGCATCTGTGATATATTACGGTTATTTAATACAACTAGATATTACACAATAGCAGGAGGCAGAGGGGTAAATCTTTGACTTCTAACTCTAAAGCCGGTTTTTTCGTATAATCGATCAAGGAAATGCCCGTCACAACTCTGGTGCGAGTGTGCAGAAAACAGCACAACAGAATCACAGACCAGGGCATCAATTCCAAAATTTGACCGCTAGCCCAAGCTTGGTGAGTATTAATGCTTAGTAGAACTATTGGAATTCTTCGGGATTTGCCAACTGGATTTTCCCATGATGCCGCCAAAGAAATTGAGCAAGCAACTTCTCTGCCATGGCAAGAAAATTCTTACCGTGAGTATACAAGTCAGGGATATGAAGTTTTGTCACTCTTTAGTAAAACTGGAGACTCCACCGATACAATTATTGAAGATTGCAGCCCAAAAGCAACTCTTGAACTTGATAAATTGCCAACAATACGTTCATTTTTAGAGCATTGCAATCTATCGTTGATGTGGGTTAGATTAAACAAGCTTGCTCCAGGTACTTGCTTTTGGGAACATCGAGATTATTCTGAATTGTCTGAGAAGCAGAAAGTCAGGCTGCATGTACCAATTTCCACATCACCAGATAGCTACATGGTTTTCTCTGATACATCAGTTCACTTGAAGCCAGATACTCTCTGGCTTTTACGACCTGATTCTGATGTACATGGTTTTATAAATGGACAGTCTGTAAGAATCCATTTAATAATAGATGCTTATCTAAACAATGAACTCAGCAATGAAATTGATCAAGTATATTTACTTGAAGAAAGTGTAACCATACTGCCTGAACCAACCCCTGATATCTACAATAAACTACTTAGCCTTGCTGCTAGACTTGTTGATGAGAATCGAGAACACGATGCTGAGGAAATGCTACTTACAACCTTTTTGCAATACAATCAGCCCTTAGGTTTTTCCTATGACTTAGTTGTCAGTTTGTACGAAAAATATTCCCGGCTTGAAAAGGTGCAGGAATGGATTAGTAGAAAGTATAGATTTTTGCATCAAGAGGAACTTCAAAATGTCAAGAATAAATAGGAGCAGCCAGATCATGCAACAAGATCATATTGAAGGTAAGATCATTGACGGTCGTCTTGGACAATTTCACAGAGATGTGCATGCCCTCACTTATGATCCAGATAGGCTAGAGAGAGCATATGATAAGCATGCAGAGAATTACGATGAATTTCTCTTGGACTTAGCTGGAGACGGTACATCTGGCTGTAGTCACTATACAACCCTATTCTTTAGTAGGCACGTGCCAAAACATAAGGGTCTGCGCATCTTGGATGCAGGGGTTGGTACAGGTATTGGTGGAGTTGAACTGATCAATCTGGGTTACAATCCTCTCTCGATCATAGGTGTTGATCTGTCCTCAAAAATGTTAGCGCAAGCAGAGAAGCGAGGAATTTATGAGGCACTTCATCATGCCTGCTTCCCAGAAACAAATGAAATTTTGCAGCCAGATGAATTTGACGCAGTCCTGTGTGCTGGAGGGTTCAGTCATGCAGCAATGCCTGATTCCGCAATGCCTGAATTTGTAAGAGTCACTCGACCAGGAGGGTTTGTTGTATTTAGCGTTCGCAAATCTGTGTATGACAAGTCTGATTCAGCGATAACAGCCATGATCAAACGCCTAGAAGAAAATCGATCCTGGAAGATTGTTGCTCAAGAGTGTGGGGACTATCTACCTGCTGATGGGGTACAAGCAGTTTACTTTGCCTGCCAAGTTCTTTAGTACAGGCTTTTGCGCTCCTAACTAGGGCTTGCTGAAAAAGTAGCGGAAAAATCGGAGGCAATGGTTAGATGAATTAAACTGACTCAAGAGATAAGTTTTTCGGGTCTACAATGAGTTTTTAATAATAACTGATAATCAGTCAAGCCCCAATGGTCTCACTGTAAGCATTCAGCCGTTGGCCATTCGGGTAGCGTGGCCAACGGCCAAGGCCAAGGCTCATGGTAAGCGAACAGCTTAAAATCAACCTATGCAAGCCTATGTCCACGCTACGCAAACGTTAGAATTTAAGACTTCGAAATTTTACCTCTTTAGCTGAAAGCTGATTGCTGATAGCTGAATACTTATAATTACTTTAATTCTTTAGCCCGACCTGCCCCTGTTTTATTCACCCAAATTGAATTCAAATTTTTCAGCATAATGTCAGTAGCATTGATCTTTTTATCGGTTCCGATCGGTTCAAATGTTGCGTTGACATCTGGATAAACAAAGAAAGGAATCGAAATCCGACTCCTGGAGAGTGTATGAATCACTTCGTGGGGAGTACTCACAAACAAACCATTTGTCCAAAGTTGCAACATATCCCCCAAATTAATCACAAAAGCATCTTCTAAACAAACCGCATCAATCCAGGCATTTTTCGTATAAACCCGCAGGGAAGGGGTGGAAAAATATTCTTGGATTAACACAGTAAAAATGCCGTTGTCTGTATGTTTTCCTGCCACACCACTTTCAGAGGGGTAGTAAATGGTTCGATGGATCAGGATTGGATCGTCAAAATAAGGGTCAAACCAATCCGGGTCAAGGTTCAAAGCAACAGCCAGTGCCCTGAGAAGGTGGGGAACAATTTTAGTCATAATTTCCCCTTGAAGCTGATAGTGGGATGCCGCAAAACCAGGGGCTACAGTATGATCAGGAATCAAGGTCGGGCCAGTAAACGGCTTGTCTGAAGGTGGATGTTCGATTGCCTTGGTCAAACAGTTCCTTGGAATCAGGACCAACGTCTTCATGGAGGATTTCGCCGTAAACGGGAACGTAGCCCCTAGAGGTGTTGGGATAAACGGTTTGTTTGTCTTGGCCGTAGGCTTTTTTAATGTCCTGTGGCAACTGGAAAAAGTTACGAGAGCTGTCGATGGTTTGTTGAAATAAATCAGCAGAAATGCCATGATATTTCAAATAGAAAAAACCATGATCTAAGCAGATGTTGGAAAGGCGTTTGTGTTCTTCGTTACCTGAGTTTAAACCATTGATGTATTTTAACTTTGCTAATGAAATTACCGGTAAGGTATTCATTTATAATTCTCCTAATTTATGTAGCAATTAGCGCGATCGCAACTAGGGCAAAACCAATGCCAATCATTTGTTTCAGGGTCAGTGTTTCGTGCAAAACAACTAACCCCAGGACAATGACCACTAAGGGATAAAGGGCTGATAGGGTAGAAACGATTGCCATAGAACCTTTAGAAACTGCCTTGATATATAGCAGAAGTCAGAAGTCAGAAGTCAGAAGTCAGAAGTCAAACTCTTGCGCTTACAAAGGGTGTGAGACTTTTGTCATGTCCTAACTGCCCTGGCGACTGCTATAAAATAGCACCCCCAAAAAGTTCAGCATACCTGCAATAATGGCTAAAATAGCGCCTTTTGGATGGTTTTTCAAGCTATTACCAAGGTTTATCAGGATAAGTAAGGCAAGGATTGTTCCCCCTAATCCCTGGTAGACAATGGCACTTTTAGCGCTAATGTACTGATCAGAAAATTTAGGTAAGAAAGCCCAAAATCCCCAAGATAAAACTGTGCCTAATGTGGGTATAAACCATTCTTTAATCTATTTATTTATACACCGCGATCGCTTCACCCAAAACATCAAGTATTGGCTCTACACCCAGCCCTGGAGCTTCTGGCGCAAAGGTTTTACCCCCTTGATTGCGGGCACCACCTGTAGCTGTGTCAATAGTTAGCATATCATTACATAACCAAGTCGCACGCAAAAACATTCGTGGAGTTGCCTGGGCAAGATGCACCGCTGCCGTATCTGCAATCACACTACCCCCAGTTTCTTCAATATTCATCCGAATCCCAGTTTCCACACAAAAATCTCGGATGCGCTTGGCTTTAGTTAAACCAGCAACCCGATTAATTTTTAACCCAATTGCTTCACAAGCATGGTCACCTTGAGCGCGGACAATATCCCCATAGCGCTGAATACATTAATCTAAGATAATCAGATGAGATGTGACGCGACGGACTTGAAGACATTCTTCATAGGTTTCACAGGGTTGTTCAAAATAACAAATAGAGTCAGTAAGTAGGTGGGCATCACAACAAGCCTAAAAGCGATGCACCACGGCCAAAAGGAAGGTGTTTCCCCCATCAACGACTGCATCAAAACAAGAAGACAAGGGTTAGGCTGTGAGTCAAATACAAAAACAATCCTATACAGTTCAAAACAAGAAGACAAGGGTTAGACTGTGAGTCAAATACAAAAACAATCCGATACAGTTCAAGACAGTTGCTAACGATCGCCTCGATTGTCTTAAGCATTCAGCTATCTTAAGCATTCAGTTATCAGCCATAGCCCAAGACTCACGGCTGATAGCTGACAGCTGAATGCTTAGCAATTGTCTGTTTTCTTAGTCTGATTGGCAATCACTTCGCCTCGTAAAAGCTCTACAATCTAACCGTAGCCCCATTCCTCGTGGCCTTATATAACACACGCTATGCCCGCCTATCTGTGATGCTTGATACAAATTCAGTTTTAGACGTATTACGACCGGTACAAGACCCCGAACTCCAGAAGAGTTTGGTGGAGTTAAATATGATCCGCAATGTCAAGGTTGACAACGGTATAGTGAGTTTTACCCTAGTGTTGACCACCCCAGCCTGTCCCTTGCGGGAATTTATTGTAGAGGATTGCCAGAAGGCAGTGAAACAGCTATCGGGAGTAGAAGATGTAGTAGTCGATGTTACCGCTGAAACACCTCAGCAAAAATCCTTACCTGACCGCACTGGTATTGAGGGCGTGAAAAATATTTTAGCCATTTCCAGTGGTAAGGGGGGCGTCGGTAAGAGTACTGTTGCGGTAAATGTGGCAGTTGCTTTGGCTCAGTTGGGGGCTAAAGTCGGTCTCCTAGACGCTGATATCTATGGTCCCAATGCTCCAGCCATGCTGGGATTAGCTGATGCCAAAGTCATGGTTCAGAAAGGAAAACAGGGGGATGTGATCGAGCCAGCCTTCAACCACGGTATCAAGCTAGTGTCCATGGGATTTCTAATTGATCCAGACCAGCCAGTGATTTGGCGCGGACCGATGTTAAATGGAATTATTCGCCAGTTCCTCTATCAAGTAGAGTGGGGTGAATTGGACTATCTGATTGTGGATATGCCACCAGGCACTGGGGATGCTCAGCTAACCTTAGCCCAAGCAGTACCGATGGCAGGAGCAGTAATTGTGACAACACCCCAAAATGTCGCTCTTTTAGACTCCCGCCGAGGCTTGAAAATGTTTGAGCAAATGGGAGTCCCCGTGTTGGGAATCATAGAAAATATGAGTTACTTTATCCCACCAGACTTGCCCGATCGTCAGTATGACCTGTTTGGCTCTGGAGGAGGTGAAAAAACATCAAAAGAACTAGGGATTCCCTTGCTCGGTTGTATTCCCCTAGAAATTTCCCTACGGCAGGGAGGGGATCAAGGATTGCCCATCGCTGTTGGCAATCCAGAGTCAGCCTCCGCTAAAGCACTGGTAGCGATCGCATCTCAGATTGCAGCCAAAGTTTCCATTGCTGCCCTTTCTAATTAACAAAGACTTGCAGGCAATAATAACTCAAAAATAGAACATGGAAAATCACCATTAACAATTTTGTAATCCCTAATGCCTAATAGCTCATACCGTCAGCGGTCAGCGGTCAGCGGTCAGCTTTCCCTAACTTAGATTAAACGAATGCTTACTTGTTTTATTCAAAAGCTGTTCGGTGTAGCGTGCCCTATGCCCACGCTACTTGAGGTGCCGTCAGCCGTCAGCTCTCAGCCGTCAGCTTATTTTATTCAAAAGCACCTCAAGTAGCGTGTGCGTAGCACATAAGCTGATAGTTGATAGCTGATAGCTGAAAGCTGATAGCTGAAAGCTGATAGCTGAAAGCTGATAGCTGATAGCTGATAGCTTAGCTCATACCTAATCGCTCATACCTCATAACTGATGGTACAAATTAATAAATTTAGAATTAGAAATAGTATTCGTTGGCGGCTGTTGTGGGCCCCCTGGCAGGACTTAGACTGGCAACTATTATTCCTGACTGTGGGGCTAACCATCTTTGGGGCAGTGATGATTCGCTCTGCAGCCATCGACAATGGTGGAAACTATTGGGTCTCCCACTTGCTCATTGGTAGTATTGGATTGTTCATCGCTCTATTCATCGCGCGATCGCGCTATCATTCCCTGATCCAATGGCATTGGGTAATTTACGCCATCACCAATCTGTCCTTAATTGCTGTAATGATGATCGGTGCCAGTGCTAAGGGGGCTCAGCGTTGGGTTACCATTGGAGGGTTTAATGTTCAACCCTCAGAATTTGCCAAGATCGGCTTGATTATTACTCTAGCTGCCATCTTGCACAAACGACCCGCTACTACCATTCCAGCAGTAATAGCAGCTTTAGCAGTAACTATATTACCTTGGGCATTAGTGTTTGGGCAGCCTGATCTGGGAACATCCTTGGTGTTTGGGGCAATTACCTTGAGTATGCTTTACTGGGCAAATGCCAATCCCGCCTGGTTGCTCGTGTTGATTTCCCCTCTGGTGTCAGCCATTGTCTTCAGTCTATCTTCACCTGCATGGTATACCTGGGCTGCTGTAATCACACTGATTGCTTTCCTCAGTCTCCCTTGGCGCTGGTTGGGAGCCTTGGGTACCCTGGTTATTAACCTAGTTGTCGGACCGTTAGGAAAAGTCTTCTGGAATCTGTTGAAGGACTATCAAAAAGACCGATTAACGCTCTTTTTGAACCCCGATCTAGACCCTCTTGGAGGAGGATATCACCTAATTCAGTCTCGGATTGGGATCGGTGCTGGTCAACTTTGGGGAAGGGGACTAAACCAGGGAACTCAAACTCAACTCCACTTTATCCCGGAACAGCATACTGACTTCATTTTCTCAGCCATTGGTGAAGAACTAGGCTTTGTAGGTTGCTTGTGTATTTTATTAGCCCTGTGGTGGTTGTGCCTACGCTTGGTGCTGATTGCTCAGAATGCTAAAGACAACTTTGGCTCTCTGGTAACAATTGGCGTGCTCTCAATGATTGTGTTTCAAACCGTGATCAACATTGGGATGACTATTGGCTTAGCTCCCATCACAGGAATTCCTCTACCTTTACTCAGTTACGGTCGTTCAGCCCTACTAACCAACTTTCTTGGCCTAGGGTTGGCTCAAGCAGTGGCCAATTATCGACAGCGATTGAAGTTCCAATAAGTTATGGGTTGTAAGATACTGGATGACTAATAAGTCCAATAGCCCCTATCCTAGTAAAGGAAATCTAAGTAAGGCAATCTAAGTTTTTAGGCACTCATGATTTTTCCAGGTTCTATAGTTCGTGTAATCAATGTTGACGATACCTATTATCGCTTTGAGGGGTTAGTACAGCGCGTTAGTGATGGTAAAGCAGCTGTGCTGTTTGAAGGAGGTAACTGGGATAAATTAGTGACGTTTCAGCTGTCGGAAATCGAAGAGGTGAAACCAAAAATTGGTAAAAAGGGTTAGATAGATCACTTGTCGTCTCCAGTAAGCCCCTAATCAGCCTCTAAAAAACTCTACCAGACTACTGTTTCAACACCCTCTTCAAACTGGGGCATTAAACTGGGGCATACATCAATCGCATAAATCAATCAAGGGGCATACATCAATAACTAATGACTAATGACTAATAACTAAACCATGCGCCTTCCCTTACCCCAGTTTACCCCCAGCAATCGCTCAGAACATCACCTTGCTGAGGTGATTGAAACAGCAACTACAGAATTTCTAGCTCAATGTTTAGAGCCAGAAGATCTAAGCTTTCCAGTCATGCCTGCTTTTGGCAGCTGGGTAAAATCTGTAGATGATGAGTCAGGTAATCAAATTTTTGCTGTAGTTTATTATGCTACTACTAGCCCGATTGACTCGGTTCATCGAGCAACAGCTTTAGGATTGTCACTGGCAGAATTACGTGAGCAGCAGCCTCAGATTTTCGCAATGCTCAAAACTGAGTTTCGTGCTGCCATCGTTGGGTTTATGTCTTCGGAAGAGGGTGTTAATGGTTTTAGCAACCATCACGGTCGAGTCTATCAGTATCTTCCACCCCGTCCACCGCAAATTCATCAACCTGTCTACCAGTGTGAACCATCAGAGGTTATTCACTTTAGTGAACAGTTGGATTTTTTGCGAACACTTTTGGAAGTTAATGGTGCCCCAGTAGACCCCCTGACAGCAGCTGTAATTAGAGAAGTTTATCGTCTTCGTCAGACTGACCGTGACTGGTTAGTCAAGGCCGGACGAACCTTGAGTGTCTTACTTAAGGATGATTATGACCGCTTGCGGTATATTTTAAGTCAGATTCATTGGTAGTATCCTCCTCCCCTGTTATCCCTTACGGGGATAACGGGTTATCCTACCCATTACTTATTGAAAGAAAAGAATTGAAGGTTTGGAAATTTTCCCATGGTGCATAAGCTGATAGCTGATAGCTGATAGCTGATAGCTGATAGCTTACGTTCCCTGTTCCCCGTTCCCTATTACCTTTACTAATTACCAGCTTGATCTATTTTAGCCTCCAATTGAGCTACCTTTTGCTCCAGCTGTTTCTTCTCCAATTTCAAGTTTTCTGCTAAAGCTTCAATTTTTTCGCGACGTGCTTCTACTTCTAAATCGCGGATATCTAACCCTTGGCTTTTCAAGGTAAGCTCTTGCCGCCATTGTTCAGCCCGTTTCATTTCTTCGTCTAAAAAGGTAGACTTAACCTCAGCTGTTAAATACTTCTTGACTAAATCTAATACCCAATCGGTGGCAGATTGAATCGTGATCACCTGTTGAGTTTCAGCCAGATCTATTAAGACTAAGCAACCTTCTTTGAAAGCTTGGGAATTAGTAAACGTGACAGGTCTTGGCTCAATGAATTCCCAGAATTGATCAGAGTTTTGGCGGGCAAGTAGTTGCAATTGCAGCCCGCCAAAATCATCATTGTCTTGAACTTGAGCTAGGTGTAGCATTACCGGTTTGATAGAAATCTGTTTAAAGTCTATTTAAGCGATCGCGTAAAATAGACTCTTGCTTTTTAGCCTCAGCTAATGCCTCTTGAGCACCCTTAACCACTGCTTCTGGAGCTTTACTCACAAAGTTCTTATTACTCAGACGCCCAGACAAGGATTTGACTTCCGCCTCCACTTTACCTAAATTCTTTTCTAACTTAGCCCGTAGAGCATCCACATCCACCACACCAGTTAGGGGAATTAGCACCTCGACAGTGCCGACTACACCCGCCATGGTATTCTTGAGCTCTTGGTCCAAGGCTGGAGTGATGCTTAATTGATTGACCTTACCTAAGTCTTTGATATAGGCAATACCCGCCTCCAAAATTTGACGTTCCTCACTGTTGCTGCTTTGCAAAATAACAGGTGCGGTCACCCCTGGTTTAATCTCTGCCTCAGCTCGGAGGTTGCGGATAGTACGGATTGTACCGATCAGCAGCTCAAACCTTTGCTCTAGTTCTGAGTCAATTAGAGAACTTGGGGATATAGAAGATTGGGTATTGCCTATTGACGAAATGTTACGGTCTGTTTTAACCTCCCTCTGTTCTATATCTTTGATATCTTCTATATCTTTAATATCTTCTCCCTGTTTGATATTGCCATCAATAATACCCATTTTGGACTCGATTTTCTTCAATTCCGAGGATTGCTGAGTTTCTTCCTTGCCAAAAATTTCTGTTTTGATGGATTGAATTTCTTCCGATAACTCTTGACGATTCTCAGCCTTGAGCACATAACGGGAAACAAACCAAATGGCATATCCTAGACCAATCAGTTCTAAACTAGTTGAGACTAAGGAAATGCGATTGATCGCACCCACGAAGGCTGTGAGGATATTTAGAGCAATAATTCCTCCCACAACCAACCCCGCTGCGATCATCGGTTGTTTGTAGTTCTCGAACAACGTCTTAGAAAGTTCTGGCAGTTTAGACAATACAGCTAAACTTTGGTTAGAGATTTCCTTTCCCATAGACAACGCTGTTCCTGACCTGGGTGATTGGGAATCAGGCTCATCGGAAAGCGCACCTTGATTATCCGTTGATTTATTATCGTTTAGTAGTTCGGTCTCCGTGGTCTGTAGTTCCTGTTCCCCAGTTTGACCATCTAGGTACTCTATAGGATAAGGTTGTAGTGCCAACACTTCCCCAGATTTCTGGGTCAAGGTGTGCCAGATTTCTTCAGTGATATGGGGCATGAAGGGATGGAGTAGCTTTAGGATACCCTCTAAAACGTAAGCTAGAGTTTGCTGTGCCACAACCCGCGACGGAGACTTAGCATCCTGACGGAGCCTGGATTTGACCAGTTCAATGTACCAATCACAAAAATCACCCCAGATGAATTCATAAAGTCCTTTAGCCGCTTCTCCCAAGCCATAAGCATCTAGATGATCCCTAGTTTGACGCACCACTTGATGAAAACGCGAAAGAATCCAGCGATCGCATAATTCCAATGCCTCTACTGTTGGTTGACCCAACTCTTCGGGAGTTTTACCATCAAGGTTTAACATTACAAACCGTGCTGCATTCCACAGTTTATTGGCAAAATTGCGAGATGCTTCTACAGAAGCTGACTCATCGGTCTTGCGGTTATACTCTAATCGGATATCTTGACCTGCACCTGCCACTTCCCGAACCAAAGTATAGCGCACGGCATCCGTACCATACTTGTCAATCAGGATTAAGGGGTCAATACCATTGTTAGCCGACTTAGACATTTTCTTATTGTTCTCATCCCTCACTAGGCCGTGGATGTAAACACTTTTAAACGGCATCTGACCCGTAAAATGTCTTGCCATCATGGTCATGCGGGCAACCCAGAAGAAAATGATGTCAAAACCTGTTACCAGGGTGGTAGTCGGATAGTAAGTCTTCAAATCCTTGGTCTGATCAGGCCACCCCATAGTAGAGAAGGGCCACAATCCTGAAGAAAACCAGGTATCCAACACATCTGAGTCTTGCTCTAGCTTGACATTTTCTCCAAATTTTGCTAATGCTTTCTTCTTAGCCTCTGCTTCATGGTGAGCCACAATAAACGGAGTCTCGCTAGTGATTGTGCCATTGGTTTCACTCACCACATACCAAGCCGGAATTTGGTGTCCCCACCAGAGTTGGCGGGAAATGCACCAGTCTTTTAATTTCACCAGCCAATCTCGGTAGACCTTTGTCCAACGTTCCGGGATAAATACTGGTGAATGGTGCTGGTCAAGAGACTCTAGGGCTCTGTCAGCTAGGGGGCGAATTTTGACAAACCATTGCGTTGAGATTAGGGGTTCAACAGGAACCTTTCCGCGATCGCTATAGGGTACCGTATGTTTGTAGTCCTCTACCTTAAGCAACAGCTCTTCTGCTTCGAGCTGCTTCACCACATTTTTCCGGGCTTCAAACCGGTCTTGTCCTTGGAAAGGGCCAGCCTTTTCATTTAAGGTGCCATTCTTATTCATGATGTTAATGAATGGCAGACTATGACGCTGACCCATTTGAAAGTCATTAGGGTCATGGGCAGGAGTTACCTTGACACAACCGGTGCCAAACCCTGGATCAACCAACTCATCAGCAATAATCGGAATTTCTCGTCCCATAATTGGCAAGGTTACAGTTTTACCAATTAAATCCTGGTAGCGTTCATCATCAGGATTAACTGCAACCGCCGTATCCCCCAACATAGTTTCTGGTCTAGTGGTAGCTACTTCCACAAAACCATTGCTATCAGTCAGGGGATATCGAAAATGCCACAAATGCCCATCAACTTCCTTATTTTCCACTTCCAAATCTGATACAGCCGACTCCGAGGCTGGACACCAGTTGACCATATATTCGCCCCGATAAATCAGTCCCTGATCATAAAGTTGGACAAAGGCTTCAATTACCGCTTTCGATAAGCCTTCATCCATCGTGAAGCGTTCCCGCGACCAATCCACCGAGACTCCCAAACGCCTCAGCTGGTTAACGATGGTGCCACCTGATTCTTCCTTCCACACCCAAGCCCGTTCAAGAAACTTTTCCCGTCCCAAGTCATAGCGGGTTTTGCCTTCAGCTTCTAGCTGTCTATCGAGAATGGTTTGTACAGCAATACTAGCGTGGTCAGTTCCCGGTAGCCACAGGGTATTGCGTCCTGTCATCCGGTGGTAACGCACGAGGGTGTCAATCAGGGCACTCTCGAAGGCATGACCCATGTGCAACTTCCCAGTAACGTTAGGTGGGGGGATAACAACGCAGTAGGGTTCACCCTGGTGATTTGGGTCAGCTTTGAAGACTTGGTTTTCTTCCCAGTATTTTTGCCACTTGGCTTCGGTGGTTTTGGGTTCGTATTTGGTTGCCAGGGTGGGTGTGGTTGCGGTCATGCTGGGAATGGTGAATAGATGGGCTTACCTCAATTTTGCCACAGGCTCAAGGTATAGTTAAGGGAATGAACTGCAAAGACGGGAAGGATGCGTGCGGCATAAAAGCAGGGGAGCATGAGTTGGTGGGCAGTCACCAAATACCTGTGCAGCTAATATATCGATAAGTATAGAAAAGCGAGTCGTCTTCGCGGTTGATCAATCGAGATCAACACTTGAGAGTTACCCTATCAGCATTTACAAAAATTTCCACATCCACAGTCAGATAAAGTGTCATGCTTATCATATAACAAATGAATAGCAGAACAACTGAGGAGTTAGGAGCTTGAAAAAAGTAGAAGCCATCATCCGGCCATTTAAGCTGGACGAAGTCAAAATCGCCCTAGTCAACGCTGGCATTGTAGGAATGACAGTGTCTGAGGTCCGAGGCTTTGGACGCCAGAAAGGTCAGACTGAACGTTATCGCGGTTCAGAGTACACTGTGGAATTCCTACAAAAACTCAAAGTAGAAATCGTCGTAGAAGATGAACAAGTCGATATGGTCGTAGACAAAGTGATCGCTGCAGCTCGCACCGGTGAAATTGGCGACGGTAAAATTTTCATTAGCCCCGTCGATCAGGTGGTCAGAATTCGTACTGGGGAAAAAAATCTAGAAGCCGTCTAAATATCCTATATACCAATATACCAAGGGAGCTGAGGGATACTCTTAAACCGGTATAAGTTGGGATAAACCCAGATAATCCGGTCAAGGTGCAATTTATTGTTGTCCAAGTGAGGAGTGGTCGTACAGTAATTGGAGTTGAACCTCCCACTCGTCTATTTGGACGTTCCTGGCATCCCGGTCAGGAGTTGCTTGAAAGCCTGAGTTTTGCTATGTTTGGAGTCAAGCCAGCCAAGCTCAACTGCATCTAGCAAGCTCAGTCCCATACCTTTCAAGAAACGCGCGGTACGACGCAACAACACTGCCTGAACCTCAGCCCTAGAAGAGAACCGAGAAATTTCCTTGTCCGCACCCCTAGCAAGGATGTTCTTGGCGGCATTGTGGTCAGCCTGTAACACGACCCCATCAAATCCGGTAAAGTTATCCCCAGTCCTTTTCCCTAATAGGGTTCCATTCCTGGAGTCAACTTGCGACGTGTAACTAGGCTGAACTTCCGTGACAACCGAGCCAGTCCAATTCGCCCATTTATGCAAGGAGTCCCGCATAACTCCAATCATCCAACTATTGAGTTTGCGGGACATAGCCTTAGACTGACGCTTATTCTTAAACGGTTGTGTTAAATCTTCTGCAAATACTTTTAAGGATTTTTCATCAAAAAGAGACTTTGAGGCAGCTCCTATTATTGCCTTTAGTTCTGATTGGTTTCTCCTGTATCGTTTATTCTCGGTCTTTCTGCTCAGATTGTTTCTTAGTATTCTAGCAGACTTGGCTGAGTCTATCTTTTCTAGTTTCCGGTGAATAGCCCACAGCTTTCCTCTGTTTCGATTTTTTTTACATATTCTATCTGATTTTATTGTAGCTACTTTACCTAGTCCTTTCCCGTGTCCCTGACCTTCTGAGTCATAGAATGCTTCAGTGTATCCCTTGTCTACTCCAATACTCTGACGGTCGGCAGGTATTTCTGAAGTGCCATGGTTTACTAAGAAGTGAATTTCAAATCTTTGCTGAAGTTTGTTGTAGATCAACCTAATCTGTCCTTTGATTTTTCGATTAGATCTGACCACTATCCTGTTCCTCTTCCCTCTCCTTAATCCCGCCAATTCCAGTTGATAGGTATTACGAGAGAGTTGCTGGCAGCTATAACATCCTTGTTGATAAACTATCTGGTTCCTAACCCAAGAATGTCCTTTTTGGAACTCTTTTCTTACGAGTCTGTGCAGCAATGAACTTTCTAGGAAAGTCAAGGTTTTTAGTTGTTGACAAAGCTCTTTTCTGGTTTTTTTATTCTTATCTCCAGGAAATTTACGATAGACCTTCTTTATTACTACCTCTATACAGGCCGCCTGGCTCGCTGTAATGGCCTTGGCTACATCGCTAACCGTCCATTCCATCAATTTAGAGGGTAGTCCCAATGATTCGGGAGGTCTAAAACTTCTAACTTCTGGGTAAGCTTTCTTCCAGTCAAGTCCCCAATAGCTAATGCTACCTAGCTTGTTGTAAGACTCAGACCTAACTACCCCCAGCTTTTTCATAGTAGACAGCAACTCAATTTCAACCGATCCAGTCATCCCCACTACTGGGACAACTTGAGTTGATATCTTTTTTGTTGCTCCTACTTTCTTTGGCATTATCAACAGCTAAGTCCTATACCTTGATTATACACTAGCGCTATAAAAATATCCATGTCCATTTCATGCTGTTAAATACTGATTTATCCCTATTTTTAGGGGTTTAATTGCGAGGCACAGTTTACCGAGTTAGCGTGCCTCAGTTGATTTTTATAGGGAATTGACGGTTTAAGAGTATCCCACGCTAGTTAACCTAAATGTTTCAACTGAGGCAGTAGTAATTCAAAAGCCTTGCCACGATGAGAGCAGGATCGCTTGATCTCAGGCTCCATCTCAGCAAAGGTCAACCCCTGCTCTGGAACAAAAAAAATTGGGTCGTAGCCAAAGCCACCAGTTCCCCGAGGAGCTGGCAAAATTTCTCCCCGACAAATCCCTTCAGCTTGGAAAGCGATCGCACCATCTGGACGGGCAATCGCCACTACACAAACAAACTGGGCTTGCCGATTGACTTCCAAACCTAGCTCCCCCAGTAGCCGGTCAATTCGCTCTTGGTCGGTTTTGCCGTAGCGTGCAGAATAAATCCCTGGAGCACCATCTAGGGCATCGACTTGCAAACCGGAATCATCAGCAATTGCCCATTTTCCAGTTGTCTGGGCTACTACTGATGCCTTCAGACAAGCATTGGCAGCAAATGTATCCCCAGTTTCTTCAATCTCTAGCTCTGGTGGCTTTAACTGCAATTCCCAGTCCAAAGAATCTAGGTATGTCTGCATTTCCCGCAGCTTACCAGGATTGCCTGTAGCTACAACCAGCAATTTTGGCAGCAAATTTGGGGTTTGATGTTGGGATTTTGGATTACTCAAAGCAACAAGGTCAGATTGTTTGATGAAAGGTTAACTGGCAATCAGAGTCAATTCGATACAGTTCAAGCAGCGTTTAATGCCCGATTGTGATCTTACTTAACCATTGCCCAGATTTTCAATATCGCACCCAAAACCAGCTAACCCAAAATCCAACACTAATCCAACATTTCAACTCTAAAACTGACTGGCCCAATCTTTAGCCCAGTTCAAGGTTTGAGTTACCTGTTCAAGGGTAGCTGCTTCACAGTAGAGTCGCAATAAGGGTTCAGTGCCACTAAAACGAATCAGCAACCAGCTGTCGTTAGCTAAACGGAATTTGTACCCATCGGTGGTTTGGCAATCCACCACTGCCTGACCATTAATTTCTTGGAGAGGCTGAGTTTGTAATTGTTCTTGTATACGCGATCGCACTTCCATCCCCGATAGATGTAAATCGATCCGGTCATAGGCAGAAGCATAGCCAGTTTGCTCTTGGAGACTCTTGTAGAGTTCACTTAAGTCTTTTCCAGATTTAGCGATCGCTTCTAATATGTACAGTGCTGATAATAAAGCATCTCGCTCAGGAATATGGTTGCCATAGCCAATGCCTCCGGATTCCTCACCCCCTAGCAAAGCAGGAGTGGATAACATCCGGTCAGCAATATACTTGTAACCGATAGCAGTCTCATAAACTGGCAAATTATACAGTGCTGCCACTCTAGGAATTAGGTCAGAACCACTAAGGGTTTTGACCACTTCACCACTAAAGTTACGTCGTGATGCTAGATGTTCAATCAGGATGGGAATCAGGATTTGGGGGCTAAGGAAATTGCCCTGAGCATCAGCCGCTGCAATGCGATCGCTATCCCCATCAAATGCCAACCCAACCGCTAATTCAACACCCGGTTCGCGGTGGTGACTCTGGAGCGCTTCAAATAGCTCAGACAGATAACCGGGTAAAGGTTCTGGGGATTTGCCACCAAATAAGGGATCCCGTTCGGCCTTAATTTCGATAATAGGTACCCCAAGAATCTTGTTCAAGCCTCCTGCTGCTGCACCATTCATCACATGGGCAAAGACAGTCAGTTTACCCTGACTAATCAGCTGTTGAATCAGGGCAATATCAACCTTTTGTCTTAAGGCATCACAGTAACTTGACCATGGGTCAAAGGTCTTGATACTACCCTCTTTCTTAGGTGTAGCTGGTGCTTGAGAAAGTTTGGCTTCAATCTGTTTAGTTATTTCTAGAGGAACTGATCCACCAAACGCTCCTTTGACTTTTAAGCCTAGGTAATTGCCAGGATTATGACTAGCAGTAATTACCAAAGCTCCCAAAGCATTTTGGGACTTGGCTGCCCAACTGAAGGCTGGTGTAGGAGCATAACTGTTAGAGAGTAAGACATCAAAACCAGCAGATTGAACCACCTCTGCAGTTTTTTTGGCAAAGTCTTCTGCCATGAAGCGTCGGTCATGACCCACTATAATCGTTTGGCTACCCGTGGTTTCCCCATAAGCATCTGCCAGAACTTGAGCAGCAACAGGGGCAACTATTGCCAAGCGCTCGAAGGTAAAATCGGCGGCAATGATACCTCGCCAGCCGTCTGTCCCAAATTTAATTGAATCTCCGGCAATCGCCATAATAGTAGTATATACTTACTTAAATTTTAATACTCTGACGGCAAAATCCTAGCATTGGAAAGAGTTAGTGTCTTGCTGACCCGCCAAAGCTTGATCTGGCTTGTCTCGCTATTTTGTCGTCATCTAGTAGTACTGATAGTAGTTACTTAACTTAAGTCACTCTGTCGGGATTTTGTCCAGTGGGTGTATTGGCTCCCACCATTGACGTTGGGCTATTGCCTAGCACCGATGACTTGCTCAGCAAGCAAGGTTTTTCCTAAATTTAAGCGGGATATAGTCTGGTTTTCACGCTCTTCCGGACTCTTCGGTCTGTTCTAAATCTCTATCAATCATCCCAGGACTTGGGCAACAGTTTCCTAGTGGTCGTCAGTGATACCCTGCTTAGATCGGGCTGACTCAGGCAGCTTATTAAGTACAGAGATTAGATTCATGCGTTCAATATAGGGCCAACCACCCTTTTCTTCAATATCCTTTAGAAAATCATATAGTTTCTGGCGAGTATCCGGCAATGAGGCTTGAAATAACCCGTCTCGAATCTCGCCATGGACTTCCTCTAAACCCCTGAGTATAGCCAACAGCGCTAAGTTATCATCTTGGTAATTCTTTGCCAAAGAACGAAGATCAGCGCTAATCTCTAGTAATTTAGCCTGTAATTGCTCTGAATCCAAATCTTTATCCCGATCCATTCCATCAAATAACTGTCGCAGTAAAGGCGGCTCTTCCCGTGTACAATGCTCTAAAGAACAGCTGAGGCTCACGGAATCGGTGCCATTTTTGCATGCCCTATGCCCAAATGGCAGTAGTTCAACCAAATAACAAGCTTCCCGATAGTTTGTGTGTAGCCCGACTTATAACATGGGTGTGGTGTGAATTGTGGATCATACTGGTCAATGCCTAGAGGGCAGCAGCTGTTTAACTCCTATGGCACCAGCAACCCAATTCCAGAACCAACCTAACATACATTTTTAGATCTGATTATTGACGATTGAGATTGACTATGAAGTATCGTGCTTTGATTTGTGCCTTCCTCGCGTTATGTCTGGGGGTCTTTACAGCTTCCTGTTCTCCAGATGTAGCCAGCTTGGAAAGTATCGAAGGACTTACCTATGACCAGATTAAAAACACTGGTTTAGCCAATAACTGTCCACAGCTGTCAGAAATGACTCGGGGTGCTATTCCTGTAGACCCTGACCAGTCCTATGAGATTGTCGATATATGCGTACAGCCAACCAACTTCTTTGTCAAGGAAGAAGGAACTAAGCGCAAAGAGGCAGAATATCTTCCCGGCAAATTATTGACCCGTTATACCTCTAGCCTGGTTCAAGTGCGAGGAGACTTAGTTTTTCAAGAAGATGGTAGTCTGAAGTTTTTGGAAAAGGATGGTATAGATTTCCAACCCATCACTATTCAGTTGCCTGGAGGTGAGCAAGTCCCATTCCTGTTTACCATTAAAAAATTGGTTGCCACAACTGAGCCTGGTTTGGAGAGCATCAATGCTTCCACCGACTTTGTTGGTGATTTCTACGTCCCCTCTTATCGGGGTGCTGTTTTCCTAGATCCCAAAGGTCGAGGTCTGGCTAGTGGTTATGATAATTCGGTTGCTCTGCCATCTCAAGCGGATAGCCAAGAGTTTGCCAATGTTAAGAGCGCAGATGTGGGAGAAGGCACCATTGAGCTGCGCATAGCTCAAGTAGATAGCGAGAGTGGCGAAATTGCTGGTACATTCATAAGTGAACAACCCTCAGATACTGACTTAGGTGCTGATGAGCCAGAAGAAGTGAAAGTTCAGGGAATATTTTACGGTCGCATTCAACCAAAACAAGCATAGCTGACCTTGGTTTGAGTCTTGGAAGCCACTGACTCCCAGCATGGGAAATTGGCAAAAACGTTAATTGCTAAGGGGCGTATGCCCCTTTTTTGATCGGAATGTGGCGTTTTCGTTATCCTGTATGTATTATTAATAAACTTTCATCGTTTCTAATTCGGGATTCGGGTGAAATTACTGTTTTAATAAACTTAATGGTAAATCTACAATTAAAGCAATAACACTATGACCAGGGCGGTGCTTTTGGAGATTAATAAACTAAATTAACTAAATCACCTATGTTATCAAACAAAACTTTAGCATAAACCCACGCCAATAAAACTGAACCCCTTGATCGAAAAGGAATGCAACATAAGATCTTCCGGGGATTGGATCCGGGAAATCGTCAATCGGGAATCCGACAACCATTACCAATTCAACCTGACCCATTAGCAAAAGGGAGTAAAAATTTGTTGCAGCCATCCAGGATAATTGGCACGAGTTAGCGGTCTCATAGCCGATTGTGATCTAATTGTGATCTACTTGTAATCTACCACCTTCAACTTTGTTATGGCGACTAACCTTAACCATAAACTTAAGTATCAAAGCTTAACATTATTACAAAAGTACCAGCAATATCCTGACCCTGAACTTCGCAATCAGCTAGTTGCTCTCAATTTAGGACTAGTGAGGAGAGAAGCTCATCATTGGGTCAAGCAGTGTAATGAAAGCTACGAAGACTTACTTCAGGTTGGCTGTATTGGCTTAATTGTTGCCATAGAACGATTTGATTCCACCAAGGGCATAGCATTTAGTTCCTTCGCTATCCCCTACATTCGTGGTGAAATTCAGCACTATTTACGAGATCGGGGTTATTCAATTCGCATTCCTCGACGCTGGCTAGCCCTACGGCAAAAATCTGTGGAAATTACTCAAAATTTACGAGCAACGTTAAACCGGCAACCGACAGAAGAAGAAATAGCAGCAGCATTAAACATTTCCCTAGAAGAATGGCAAGAAATTACCCTAGCTCATCAAAATCGGGAACCTCTGAGCTTAGATACACCAGTGGGAGATTCAGAGGACAGAAACACCAGCTTGGGTGAGTTAGTGCCAGATCCTCGCTATCGCAGTTTTCAGCTGGCACAGGAAGACCAAATCCGCATTCAACAAGCCCTAGCTCATTTGGAAAAGCGCACTCGTGAAGTGCTGGAATTTGTTTTTTTACATGACTTGACCCAAAAAGAGGTAGCACAGCGCTTAGACATCAGTGTAGTAACGGTATCCCGCCGCGTTAAAAAAGGCTTGGAAGCTTTGCAAAAGTTAATGACACCGACACAAGATTAAGATTAATTTTCACTACATACATTATTATAAATATAATATAAAATTATCTAGAATCCTATACAGCTGGCAAAGTAACTGGACTCTAGTTGAGGTGCTTTTGGATAAAATAAGCTGACCACTGACGGCTGTTCGCATTCGCGCAGCGTAGCCTTTGGCCAAGGGTGAGCCTTTGGCAAAAGGCTGACGGCTGACCTGCCCACAGCCTTTTGCTTAGAGTCTCCAGTTTTGGAAATTTGCCAAAAAAATCCTATCTTCAAAGAAGTTGGTGCCACAGATCGATAACTTCAAGGGTATGCTCGGATAAAGCGTTATTTTTAGGTGGTCATGGGTAAAGTATCATGCATCGTATGGGTGAGTGTGCTGGCTCTGCTTATAGGAGGCTGTCAACCGGGGAGAAAGGCTGATCAAGTGGAGCCGACTACCCCTAAACCTACTCCGGTGGCTTCCCCGGATAGCACCAAACCTTCTCCTCCTGTAGCTGAATTTGCTCCTAAATCCCCGGAAAAACCGGAGCAGGAAAAGGTAATACCAATACCACCGTTGATCACAACCTTGCCAAGCAATGAAGTAAGAAATCGGATTGATAAGGGACGTCTTGACCCGTTTGCAGCAATTTCAGTGCAACCAGAGGTGGAGATTTTGCCCAATCCTGGCAGACCAAGTAGTTCCCCTACGAGGGTACAGCCTCTGATTCCTACACCACCAAGACCGGCTTGGCGTCCGCGTCCTGGGACAGGAAGTAGTGTAGCAGTAAAACCCACCAGCCCCTCAAGAGCTAGCAGGCCGACCAGCCCTTCAAGAGCTAGCAGGCCGACCAGCCCTTCAAGAGCTAGCAAGCCCGACCGTAAGGCTCCAAGCTCATCAATCCCTAGAAAGTCTCCTGGCTCATCAAGAGGAAATGTTTTGCCACGGCCCCAGAAAACTCAGCCTACACAGACGAGCAAAGCTAAGCCTGGTTCAAAACCAGACAATAGCTCTGTTGTCAAGGATGGTATCCCCCCTATCCCTCCTGAATTTGATCTGCAACTGCCAATCCTACCAGAACCAGAACTGGCATATAAGATCAGTGTCACAGGGGTAGTTGACAATGGTAGGGGTGTCTATTACGCTATCCTAGATGTCCCTAATGAGCCTAGTCGTAGCGTTCAAGCTGGACAGTTTCTATTAGGTGGACAAGTGCTAGTCAAGCGGATTGAAATGTATAGAGGCTTAGATCCAGTGGTGATTCTGGAAGAAAACGGTGTTGAAGTCTCTAGACGAGTTGGAGAAACCTCAACATCAGCTTCTTGAGGTAACCTTAGGGCACGGTGTTAGGTGTTAGGTAAGCATTCAGCTATCAGCCGTCAGCCATCAGCCATTCCCGTACCGTGGCCCAAAAGCCTTTGGCCTTGGCTGACGCTACTAATTGTGCTGATTTTATGAAAAAGTATTAGTAGCGTACGCTATGGGCATAAACTGTTGCAGTAGCGTTGCCACAGACCTTTGGCTGATAGCTGATACGCGACACGCTGATAGCTAAAGGTGTTAGAAATTGGGTTAATGGTTCTGCTACTTAATCCCTAATACAAGGTACCCTAGGATCATGGAGCAGTGTAAACTATTGCGTTATCAAATTAGTTGTCCTGGTTTACCCTTGGCAGTATATCGAGAGGTAGCTGCCCATTTACGGCAAGTGACAGGGGTAGACGCTGATTTACTACCCCAAACATCCCAGCAGTTTGATTACAATCAGAGCCAAGTTGGTGGATTGTGGATTGAGTATGCCGAGACTGCTGATAAATTAGAAACAGAACGGGTCAAGCAAATTTTGTCCTATTATCAAAATCGCTATGGTGCCTGGGAAGAAGACACTTCCGATGGTGGACAGCAGCTCACATGATGGGGAAGCAAAAGGTTAATGGGTTTAATCCAGGCTTTACGAGGAACACGGGATATCCTGCCAGACGAAGTGGGATATTGGCAGCAAGTAGAAGCGATCGCACAACAGATTCTCAATAGAGCGGCTTATCGAGAAATTCGTCCTCCCATTTTTGAGCGCACTGAACTGTTTGAACGGGGGATTGGGGAAGCTACTGATGTGGTGGGGAAGGAAATGTATACCTTCAACGACCGGGCAACCCCTCCTCGTTCGGTGACACTACGTCCAGAAGGGACAGCGGGAGTAGTGCGAGCTTATATTCAAAATAGCCTCTATGCTGCTGGTGGAGTACAACGGCTCTGGTATACCGGTCCGATGTTTCGCTATGAAAATCCCCAAGCTGGACGACAGCGACAGTTTCATCAATTGGGGGTAGAGGTGATTGGTTCTCGTGATCCGAGGGCAGATGCAGAAGTAATTGCGATCGCAATCGATATCCTAAATACCTTGGGTCTAGTTAACCTGAAACTTGACCTGAATTCTGTCGGTAGTACCGAAGACCGTCAACAGTATCGACAGGCTCTGGTAGATTACCTCACTCCTTACAAAGATGAGTTGGACGAAGATTCTCAAGACCGTTTAACTCGCAATCCCCTCAGGATTTTAGATAGTAAAGACAAACGTACTCAAGAGATTGCTCAGGATGCTCCGAGCATTTTAGACTACCTCAGTTCAGAGTCCCAAAGTCATTTTGATCAGGTAAAGCAGTTGTTGCAGGATAATGGGATTAGTTACCAGCTCAATCCTCGCTTGGTGCGGGGGTTGGATTACTACACCCACACTGCCTTTGAAATTATCTCTGATGACTTAGGCGCTCAAGCAACAGTTTGTGGTGGTGGTCGCTATGACGGATTAGTCCATGAATTGGGGGGAAATAAAACTCCAGCCGTTGGTTGGGCCATTGGTTTGGAGCGTTTAGTGATTTTGCTGCAACAACTGCAAGCATCACCAACCCTAGCGCTAGATTTTTATCTAGTATCCAGAGGTGAAGTAGCTCAAGCTCAAGGGTTGAAACTGGCTCAACAACTGCGCCAAGCTGGGTTGGCTGTAGAACTGGACTTGAGTGGAAGTGCTTTTGGTAAACAGTTTAAGCGAGCTGACCGCAGTGGTGCGGTGGCTTGTTTAGTGATCGGAGATGCTGAAGCTCAGAGCAACACAGTGAATTTGAAATGGCTGGCCTCTGGGGAACAAGAAACTATGACCCAAGCTGATTTATTGGATAAAACTGACCAGTTAAAAGGGCAGATAGAACAATTGCGTTGAGTGTTGAGTGTTGAGTGTTGAGTTGCTTAGGGTGCGTTAGGGGGGCCTTCATATTTCGCCTCGTAGCCAGGGTTAGGTTGTTGCCCGTAACGCACCTTCGTATGGGTAGGGTGTGTTAGGGGGGCCTTGATATTTGGCCTCGTAGCCAGGGTGAGGTTGTTGCCCGTAACGCACCACTGCTGGGTCAAACTGTTAGGAGATGCACCCTTGACTATTCAGTGTTAACACTCAATAACCTCCTATTATTTCGTAGTTAAATATCAATGGTTTGAGATAAGTCTGGGTATGCTTAGGTTATAAAGAAATGGGTTATCATCCTGAGGATGCTGCGCTACCATTTCACCTATAGAGTTCCCCAGCTGCTGCTATGCTACCAATACCTGATTACTTAATTGCCCTGACTGTAGTACTGGTGGTAATCCCATCAGTATTCGTAATTTTACTACGTTTTGCTCTCCATACCCATCTTTTATCCCTAGGGAAGCGAGTAAGAAGACTAATCCATGGACAGCCTCGTGGGAAAAAACCCAGAATTGTAGAGGAGCTAGAAAGACGGTTCTCAGATGCTAGCCGACATTTAGAGCAGGTCAATACAGGCGCATTAATTGACCAAGCCTACAGCCACGAGAAAGTTGTTGGCATCTCTTGTGACCAAATTGATTACATTGGTCGGATTATGCCTAGCTTACTGTTATCCTTTGGCTTACTAGGTACCTTTATCGGCATCACCATCAATTTGTTAGCACTGAGTCAAACAATCAGTCAGTCTGATGCTACCGATATCAATACTTTAGTTAACCAATTACAGCAACCCCTAGAAGGGATGGGGATTGCTTTTACCACTAGCTTAACTGCGATCTTTTTTAGTGCTGTCTTAACCGTAGTTAATGTCGCCTTCAATACAGGGCTAGCCAAAAATAATCTAATTAGTTACTTAGAAGACTACTTGGATAATATTTATCAGCCGACTTTAGTAGGGCAAACACGCCTGGATGTATTGGTTCAGGGGATGTCCAATATCTTTGACAACTTTTTGGCGAAATTTGGTCAGACTGTTCGAGAAGCAGTGGAATCCTCACTACGAGAAAAAGTTCAAGAAATTGCTGATGCTAACACTCAAGTGCTTAAAATAGCAGAAAATTCTTACAATAGATTCTTCCAAGCTGCTAGTACTATCGCCAGAAGTGCTGAGGAATTTCAGTTAGCTGCTGCTCAATTTACCCAAGTGGCTCAAACCTTCGAGCATAGCCAGTTTCCTCAAAAATTATCTAAGGCTACAGTAGATTTAACTAGAACCCAAAGCAGTTTCTCTGAGTCAGCCAGTATGCTATCCCAATCAGTCCAAGCTATGGGAGTAGCAATGGCTGAACTTCAACTTCATGGGGTTAAGTTGGTAAAATTGGCAGAAGAAATCAGTGCCCTCAGACAATCTTCTATAGATGTAGTGAAGCAGCATCATCACAGTCAACAAGCCTTAGGGAAGATTATCCCCCAACTTCAGCAAGGAGCACAGGGATTTCAGTCAGCGATCGCTAGGCTTGATCAATTAGAGCAACGGATTGTTTCTCGAAGCGATAGCTTGAGTGACGTTCAGGCTGAATTGGCTAAGTTAGTGTCAAATGTGAAAAGCTATACCGAAGGAGTAAGTCTGGGCATTCAGGCTTTAGGCGATCGCCTTGATCAAAGTCTTACTCAGCAAGCTAATACTGACCAGCATAATTATGAAATTATGCGACACAATCTTGAAAAAGTTGTCAATCATCTCAATAACACTAATCAGGAAATTGCTAAGATTAGCAAAAAAATGATTGAGTCCAATCAAGTCGATGGTTCAACTCGCATAACCCAAGATATGACTGTAGGAGAGCTAGTCAGGCGTTTGAGCAGTGAACGATAAACCTGGCAAATGACAAATAATCACGTAAGCTATCAGCTATCAGCTATCAGCTTTGTGGCACAGGCTTCGACGCTGGAACCTAACTCAAATTAAACGAATGCTTAGCTCTTTTCTTGATGCAAAGCGCGAGTGGGTAGGGGCTGCATCGCTTATTCAAAAGCACCATTAGTAGCGTGCGCTATGGGCATAAGCTGACGGCTGACGGCTGACGGCTGAATACTTACATAATAACTATAAAATTGACAGGAAATTGATAAAATGCGTCGTTCACGAAATAATGATTGGAATGAAGAGATAAATCTCTGGCCAGCCTTTACAGACTTAATGTCTAATGCCTTCATGATCCTGATCTTATTTTTGTTGCTGTCTATTTTGAAGTCTGTGCTGGCACAAACTGCCTTGGAATCAACCATTGATGATCTCACCAGAAGTGAAGATGAAGTGGTGCAATTAGCAAGGGAGAATGCGGAATTACGAGCTAAGGCAGTTCGGGTTGATCAACTTGAGCGTGGCGTAGCGATTTGGAGAGCTAGGGCAAAGCGCTCAACTGACCGCCAAAAGGCACTAGAACAGCAGGTTAGGGCTTTGCAGGTACAGATTGCTGCAGCACCAAAACCACCAGATACACCTCCAATTATTGTAATCAAAGATCAGGGGGCTTACCGATTTGATTCCGGCAGTGCGGAAATTCCCTCAGCGATGAAAGACTATATTCGGCAGCAAATTGTCCCTGCGATTGAAAGCAATGCCAAGGACTATGAAATTAATGTAGTAGAACTGATTGGTCACACCGATGGTCAACCTAATCTTGGTGCTGGCAATATCGACCAGACCATTGGGAATGTAGTTAATAAAAATTCCTCTATCAGTCAACTTAGACCAGGATCTAATGCTGATTTAGGACTGATGCGAGCTTTGGCAGTTGTGCAATTACTCCGTGAGATTCAATCTAAGGAAGGGCGGCTGAAGGGGTTGCAATTTCGGGCTTATTCTGCAGCCCAGTTAATTTTACCTAATGGAAAAATTGCTCCGATTAGTTTAAAGGATGATCAAACTAGGCGCAGGATTGAAATTCGCTTTACTCGTCTCGGTAAGGTAACAAATGTTCAATAGCTGAAGAGGACATAATCTCGCTAATCTGGTAAGGAAAGATGCGTCAGCTGTTAGCCGTCAGCTGTCAGCCCTCAGCTGTCAGCTGAATGGTTACAAAGATGGTAGTCAGGAAGTTTGCGATCGCAAACTCCATGATTAGGCTTTCTATGGTGAACAAGGAATAATCGCCATGACCTATGTCGTAGATAAACAAACAGACCAACGGCTAGTCCACTCCGGGGTAAGTTGGCATAACTTCAAATCAATTCAAGCGGGGTTCGTCAACTCCCCAGGAATTCGACTGTTCTACTACAGGGGTGAGGTAGAAATATTGGCAGTTTCCCAAGACCATGAAGTCTTCAGTGGTGTCATAGCACTGTTGCTGGGTACTTATTTTGTTGAAAAACAAATTGAGTTCACTCCAACCGGTAGCTTTACCCAAGAGAAGGAAGGGGAAGCATCTGCACAAGCAGACCAATCTTACCTAATTGGTAGAGCGTCAGGAGTGATTGCAGACCTCTCTATTGAAGTTGTCTTTACCAGTGGTAATCAGAGCAAACTAAGTCGTTACCAATCATTAGGAGTACCCGAAGTTTGGTTTTGGGAGGATGGTGTATTTGCTTTGTATCACTTGCGCTTTGATGGTTACGAAAAAATTTCCCAGAGTGAAGTCTTGCCAGATTTGGATATTGACTTATTGTCTCGGTGTCTGATGATGGCTTCCAAAGTTGAAGCTATTAGGCACTTCAGACAAGCTATCTCTGAGGCTTAGAAAAATCCTTAAGATTAGTCGAGTAGGGTGCCTTAGGGGAGCCTTCATGTTCCTCCTCGTAGCCAGAATTGGGACAGCCCGCCCCGTTCCACCCACGGGCAAGATGCCCGTTCCACCCACCGGATCAAACAGCATGCATTGAGATTTACCCCCTACGGTTTTATAGCATTTGTATTTGAGATGTAAACTGAAAATGTCTTTTTTGAGTTTCCTATAAAACTCTGGAGCTCTTTTCCCTGTTGCTTTTTGCCTCTTGCTTCTTGTCTTTTTCGACAATCTATAATTTTACAACTCGTTTGAAAACGCTATTATCTATTTTAATTCAGCAATGCCTTAAATTTATACCCAATAAATATTAAGTAATTTTAAGTTTTTTAAAAACATCTTATTCTTATTGATTATTAAGAATAATCAATAAGAATAAGATGTTATAAAATTAGTTAACAAGAGATAAGGAGGAATCACGATGTTAAATAAATTAAGCATTTTATCTGTTGCAACTATTGTAAGTATGACCCTAAACCAAGGATTAGCTAATGCAATAAGCGCAAATGGAGGTAGTACAGGTTGGCATTCCGTTAGTAGTGGGAGTGAGACAAGCTGTAACAAGAAAGGTATAGAAAAAATGAATATTCTTGTAAATGGAGGAGAAATCGAAAAAACTGAATTTCACCCATGGCGCTATAAAAGAGGAAATAACGTTATTTTTAATCTTGTATGTGCTCCCAAAGGTGATTATGTCAGGGTAGATGTTATTTGTGTGAATCCTTGTGACCGGAACACTTATCGTATTCGCACTGTAATAGATGAACTGATGAATTGGTAAATTCTAGCTTTCGAATCAGCAACACTTTAGGCAGGCGATCTCTGAGGCTTAGAAGAATCCTTAACGTCAGCATTCAGCGGTCAGCGGTCAGTCGTCAGCCCTGAGCCATTCCCGTAACATGGGTACAAGCCTTCGGTTCATAGCTGATAGCTGATAGCTGAATGCTTACTTCTTAAGATTAGCCCTAAAATTTAGTATCAACAAGCACATCTTAAAGGTTAATTTTGTGGTATTGCTTTCTTATCCCCTTAAACAGAGTAGATGTCAGTCACTCTGTCGAATCCGGTGGTTGACAAATCCCGAGGGTGGGGATAAGCAAAATACTCGACTTAAAGTGTAAGCTAATTGGAAAAGCAATCAAGTCCATTAGCAGGTCTTTGGGTCATAGATATCGACAATGGCTAAGAAGTACTGGGAATTTCTACTACAGAAAGAGGGGGAGCGCTCCTGGAAGCCAATCAAGTCTTCTGAGATGGAGATAGAATCCGGTCGGTATCGGATAGTGGCTCGTTCCAACCGGCCCAATACTGATGTAGAAATTTGCGTCAGCTATGATAGCACAGAGCAAGTGCCACCCAAACGCAAGTCCCAGAAACGATGGCGTCGCACCAACTCAGAAGGGTTAATGGTGGTTATTCCTTTCACCAAGCTTAAACCTGGTCTGTGGAAGTTACGTTGCAGTAACGATATCATGGACGATTTTCTGGGTGAGTCCTGGCGAAAATCTTTAGCGCTACAAGTCATACCCAAAGTCAAAGATGTAGAGACACCCCCGAAAACCTCTGTATCCTCATCAGTAGCAGAATCCACGCCAGTAGAATCTACCCCAGTAGAATCTACCCCAGTAGAATCCACCCCAGTAGAAGCCACCCCAGTAGAAGTCACCGAAACTGATACTCAGCCGCCTCAACTAGACAATTCCCTGAGTACACCTGAGCTAGCTGTTGATTCTCCCTCCACCAATACTATTGCTAATGACCTGAAAGTAACAGATGCTAGCTCAGATGCTAGATCAGAATTATCTAACCCTCAGGAGTACGAGAGTCAGATAACACCACCAGAGCAACAACCCATAACCATTGCTGCACCAGAGTTACCTGTTGACCAAGCCCAAGCACCAATTGGGGTTAGCCCAGAGGAATCTAGTCCTAGCCCAGAGACAGTTTTGGAAGAGGTAGAAGAGGTTTACCCAGAGGCACCGGTTAATTCTGAGACCAACCAACAACTAACAGCAACTATCTCGGAAGACTTACCACTCCAATCGACTGTTGAGAATTCCATCATGGAGGAATCTCTGGAAACTTTGGAGCAACTACTACAACAGGTGCTTCAGCCAGTATTGGATGAGTTGGAAGATAGGGAATCTGAAGATAACCAACAGCTAAGAAAAACCTCTGATTCAGATTGGGTTTCAGATACAGATGTTAATCAGTACGGTTTAACCCTAAGACTAGATAAGGAAATTTTCCTGGCAAAGCGAGGAGAGTCGTTGACTATCAAAGGAGCATTGGTAGTAGATAATGATAAAATTAATAATAATGGTGATAGTATAACAGTTAGTGTTTTAGATAGTGTTTTAGAAAACTTATTCCCTGCTACTCTACGCTATCAATTGCGGTTTCCTCAAACAGGAAAACGTTTGTTAGATATTGAGTACTCACTATCTCAAGAGGAGTTATTTTTAGGATTTAGCCATAGTCTAGATATTCCGACGGATTGCCAAAGTGGTCTAATTTTAGGAAAAATCACCCTTTATAATTCACAGTCAACTCCTTTAGCAACTCAACAATTTACTGTTACAGCTAATGTAGAGGATTTATTAGAAGTAATTGTGCCAGGGAATCAGGGGATGCCCATGGAAACCATGGTAGTACTTGCTAATCGCATCGCTCAATCTGCCAAACCTGATCAACCTGATCAAGACCTTCTATTATTAGATGAATACCCCTTAGAGGAGACTACGCTGGATCTGGTTGAGCTACCCCAAAACCATCCATCTCTGTTCTTGCAACCTATCTCTGGACGGTCTTTACCACCAAAACTTTACCAGCATCAGCCGAGTGACATAACTGTTAAATCCCTCGAATTGCCCAATTTGCCTACAATGCAGTCGGTGGCTGACCCTGAGGCAAAGCACGAAGATGTCCAAGATCAGTCTAAAGGATCTGATTCCGTTTCCCTAGATGATCAAGAATCCTCGACTACAGCCAATCCAGAACTAAATAATCGAGAGCAAGATACTGGGTCAGAGTTACAGCCTCAAGACACAGTAGTTCAAGACACAGTAGTTCAAGACACAGTAGTTCAAGACACATTAGTTCAAGACACATTAGTTCAAGACACAGTAGAACAGTCCAAAGATAGTACTAAAAATACTACTGAAGATAGTAACTTAGAGATAAATTCTGAGGTCTCATCTAATTCTAATGATGCTTCTGAAGTGCTGATTAATTCCCTAACGGAATCTGAGGCAATCCAAACTATTGAGATTAGTGAGATTGATCAATCTCAGACAGATGTTCAGTTAGAGGATTCAGAATCCCTTGATACCCAGTTCAAGAATTCCAAGCTAAACCAATTATTGAATACTACTCGGTGGGAGACTCCAGATTCTGTACAAGATCCTGAGTCAATCGCTTTAGAAGATGCTTTCCGAGCCTTAAACATGGAAGAGCGTTTTTGGTCACGGTTGAGTGCTTTAGCGGAAGATGATGAATTGATGGAATTGCTGAGGTTAGAATTATCCCCAGAGAGTAATCCTGCTGGGCAAGATCACTCAGCAGTGGAAGATGAACAGAGGAATCAAACGGCTAGCAACCAAGAAGAGGTTAGGGAATTTCCAGAAAAGGTCTTGGAGTCAATGACAGAATCTGAGGATTTGTCGCTAGTTAGTTCAGAATTAGCAATGCCAAAGACACCCCCTAGAGTTGGTATTACTAGTCACGATTGGAGCACTCAGGAAATTGTAGTAGACGATATAGAAATAGCCCCACAAGCTACAAAAGCTACTGCAACTAAGCAACATGACGTTAAGGCGAAACTGGAGAATCTTTCATCCCTAGAGTTGGATGCGACCTTAACAGCACCCACTTTATCAATACCGACTACTAGGGAGTTGGTTGCTGGAGAAAAGGTAATGGTTACCATAAAACTTCCTCCTAGTCAATCTCGTCTATGTATTAAATTGTGGGTTAAAGACGTGCAAACTCGCTCTCTGCTCCAGGAAACCCGTTCTATTATAGATTTACTCCCCAATGCGGCTGGGGAGCTGGAGGCAATGACTCAATTAGTTATACCCGAAGGCACGACTCAAATCAGAATTGAAGCGATCGCAATTAATTTGGAGAACCAGCAGGAGAGTCACAAGGCGGAGTTGGAGTGTGTAGTTGTTCCTACTGATTTATCGAGTACGGTTGAAGGATGAAGTATTTTACATAGCATTTCTCAATTGGTTGAGGTACAACTTCCTAAGTTTTAGGAAGCAGGGAGCAGGGAGCAGGGAATAGGGAAAAAATCCTGTGTACCTCATAAGTATGAAAAACGCTAGACTGAGGCAATACCGTTTTGTTCCATATAATTCAGTAACCAGTTTGCTGCGGTAGCTCGGCGAGTTTGTCGAGGACCAAATTCCCCGATTTTGTAACCTTTGAAACCTAATTTTTCTTTCAATAGCTGTTTATTTTCTTTGGGTATTGAACGGGTTAGTTTTACCGTAGCAGGGCGGCTTTCTAGGAAATTGGGTGGCTCGGGATAGTCTTCTTGCCATTCAGGATTAACCTCAGTTATATCCCACTGCCCGGTAGTTGAGTTATAACGATAACCTAGATAGTACCAGAGTAGTTTATTAACGGTATCGTCATCAATTTCTTCGTTTAAAATTGACCAAATTGTATTAGTATTGAGTGGCGGTAGTTCAAACATAGTTTAAATTCTAAATTAGAAATTATCAAGGATTAAGTAGACTTCTTCACTTCTCACCTGGTACCTCTGGCGGAATAATGGTAATGGTTGGGGATTGAAGCTGTATGGCTATGAAAATTATAAAGCAGCCGCTGCGGTGGCAGGTGGGATTGGTTTTCTTGGCTGGTGTGTTGGCGATTTCGACATCAGCTATTTTTGTGCGATTAGCGATCGCATCGGCTGGGGTGAGTGGGGTAGGGTTTAGCCTGTTCGTGGCTGGGTCTCGCCTTACTATTGCGTCTATGCTACTGTTACCAGCTTGGCGCAATTTCAGGCAAGCTCAGCTAGGTCCAGGTGCATTACTCTATGCCAGTGGGGCTGGTATTTGTTTAGCGCTACACTTTGTGACTTGGATTACTTCCTTGTCTTTTACTTCCATTGCGGCATCTACTACCTTAGTTACCACAACTCCGATTTGGGTTGCTCTAGTTTCTTGGCTGTGGTTCAAGGAAAAACTAACTAGGCTGACGGTTTTGGGGATTGGTGTAGCCTTTGTAGGTGCTGTGCTGATTAGTTTGGGGGATGGGGGTGCTATTAGTGGTGGGAGTAATCCTCTGTTGGGGAATTCTCTAGCATTGATGGCAGCAGTGATAGCAAGTTTGTATGTACTTTGGGGACGTGAAGCACAGCAGCGGGGTTTGAGTATCGGTAGCTATAGTGCTGTCGCCTACAGTATGGGGGCTTTGGTGTTGTTACTGTTATCCTTACTCTGGGGTGTCAGTTATCTCAATTATCCGGTAGGAGTTTACCTCTACATCTTGTTATTGGCACTTTTCCCCCAAATGGTGGGACATACCAGTTTTAACTGGTTGGTACGCTGGATTAATCCTACCCTGGTGACCCTGGCTATTTTGTTTGAACCGGTTGGTGCTTGTTTTTTGGGCTATCTGATTTTTCAGGAAGTGCCGGGGGTATTGGTCTTGGTAGGTGCCGTGGTATTGTTAGTTGGGGTTGCAGTGGCAGTTTATGGAGCGAATGTGAAAATAGGTTGAAGGTTAATCGGTTGAAGGTTACTGGCGCACGGAATAAGAATATAATGATTTATTTGCAGCGAGTGGTTTTAAACTCGAACAACTCGTTTATACTGATAAAATGAGAAAAGTCCAACAGTGCTCGAGTTTAGCCTTCAATAAAGATTTTTTTGACCTCAACTATTAGGTTTTACACCTCAACTTTCAGGTAGAAAACGTAGTAGTGTTAAAAAATTAGTTAATTGACTACAGTCTGCCAAAAGTAGGAGAAGCAAAAAAGAAATGAAAAAAATGATCAAAACTTGTTTTGTAACGTTATTAACCTGTATGCTAGTGCTAACAATCAATGGGATGAATGCCCTGGCGAGTAGTGAAACTGAGATGGAAATATGTGACTTAACTCTACATTCATTTTGTGACCGTGATCTGTTGCCGACGCAATATGTGGAACTTATTGCTCCCCCTAACCATATCTCATTTCTTCTTTTGAAAAATGATGCTCCAGGAGATAGAAACGGTCAAATAGAAAATGATGATGATTATGTTACTTACAGCGCTAGGGAAATAACAACTTACTTAGCCACGTTTTCCAATAGTGAAGACATCACAAAAAGGCTGAAAATATCCAACACTGACGCTATAACAGAGTCTCCGCAGCATTGGACATTTTATCATAGACCTGCACAAGTGGTCAAATTGGTTAACGTATTTGCTGCCAATAAAAATTAATAAATTCGGGAGCATACTATTTTGGGAAATATCTCTTATTCTATAGGCATTAACATCACGTTAATACAGCTTAATGTGGTATGTTTATTCCAAATTTGGATGCTCCCAGAAAGTCTGTAATGACTCATAAAGCTTGAAAAATAAATTGTTTTCGGCCTATTTATTACATCTTTATAAGTCTGACAAAATCTGGCAAAGTGGTATAGCAGAAGTCAAAAGTCAGAAGTCAGAAGTCAGAAGTCAAACTCTTGCGCTTACAAAGGGTGTGAGACTTTTGTCATGTCCTAACTGCCCTGTCTTGATGCAGTCGCTCATGGTTTGAAGTTACCGTAAGACAGTTGAGCCTTAATCAATAAGTTTTAACCCTTTTTTGCATAACCTACCAACCATAAAGGCTCAACGTAATCAGGTTTCGTCTCCGGGGGAAACCACGGCAGTCGCTCATGGGGGGGACCCCCAAGACCGCGCTGCCTCCCCAAGACCGCGCTGCATCGCTGGCGACTGCTATATTTTAAAAATATACTTAGTAATGTAAAAAATAAGTCGTCATAACAAGTAATTTAAATATGATTAGCTAGAAAGGGGGATTAAGTTAAAAGCCAATTATTTTTCATTTTCCGTTTCCCCAATGAATAGTAAACTACTTCAACAAGTCCGGGTTTTAGACCCAGTTTCTGGAATTGACCAAGTCGCTGATGTGCTGATTACTGATGGTGTAATCACGGCAGTAGAAACTCACATCAAGGAAATCTCTGGCGATACAGTGGTGCAAGATTGTCAGGGACACATTTTAGGACCAGGACTAGTAGACCTCTACAGCCATTCTGGTGCACCAGGACATGAGCAACGGGAAACCTGGTCTTCACTACTGGCAGCAGCGGCAAATGGAGGCTTTACTCGCTTAGCCATTTTGCCTGACACTAAACCCCCCCTAGACAATTCTGCTGTTTTAGCACAACGGCAAGAACTCCAAAACTCTCCCTATCTAAGCCTCCCCCCTTGCTCACCTCAACTCTATCACTGGGGTGCCTTCACCATCGGGTTAGAAGGACAGCAAATGACTGAATTAGCTGAACTAGCTTTAGGGGGAGTAGTGGGCTTTACCGATGAAGGTCCTTTATGTAATTTAGCACTAGTTCGACGGTTGTTGGAATACCTACAATCCTTGGGTAAACCAGTGGCACTTTGGGCTTGTGACCCTAAGTTGGCAAATGGGGGAGTGATGCGAGAAGGTATCCAGTCAATTGCTTTGGGTTTGCCAGGGAATCCTGCGATCGCAGAATCATCCGCTATCGCTGCCTTATTAGAAGTGGTAGCAACCACTGGCACGCCAGTCCATCTCATGCGTATCTCCACCAGTCGTGCTGTCCAATTGATTGAATCAGCCAAAGCAGCGGGGTTGCCAGTAACAGCCAGTACCACTTGGATGCATCTATTGCTCAATACGGAAGACTTATGCAGTTACAACTCCAATTTGCGCTTGGAACCGCCGTTGGGAAACCCAGTTGACCAAGCCGCACTGATCCGAGGTGTTCGGGAGGGGATTATTGATGCGATCGCAATTGACCACGCTCCCTACACTTATGAAGAAAAAACCGTTGCCTTTGCTGAAGCACCACCAGGAGTGATTGGTTTAGAGCTAGCCCTACCCCTGCTCTGGCATACTCTAGTCGAGACAGGGGATTGGTCAGCTTTAGAACTTTGGAAAAGTCTTAGCACAAATCCTGCTATTTGTCTACAGCAAGACCCCCCTAGCACTGCTACTGGTCAATCCGCTGAGTTAGTCTTATTCAATCCTCAATCCCCTTGGATTGTTCACCAAAAAAACCTCAAATCCCTTTCTAGTAATACCCCCTGGCTAGGGCAAGAATTAATTGGTCGTGTCGTGCAAACTTGGTGTCCAGCGAGCGAAGCGAGTGTAAAATATAAATAATGAAGTACTTAGACTTCATAAGTCAGTTGACTGATTTAATCCTTCAGGATAAATCGGATTTGGTTTCAATTTCCCCATTCGATTTAACGGCCAAAACCGCACTACAGCACGACCGATAATTTTGTCACGAGGGACAAAGCCCCAGTGGTGAGAGTCGTAACTATTGTTACGGTTATCTCCCAGTACTAGGTATTGGTCTGGTGGTACTGTTTGTGGTCCAAAATCGTACTGTGGTGCTTCTTCGATATACTTTTCCTCTATTTCTTTATCATTGATATAAACTCGCCCATTTTTCACCAAAACCTTGTCACCGGGTAAACCAATTACACGCTTGATAAAAGCATCTTTAAAGTTTTGCTCTTTCAGCCTTTCAGTGGGAGCAAATACCACAATTTCTCCTCGTTGTGGGTCTTGGAAAAAGCGATAACTTATCTTATCAATAATCAAGCGGTCGTTAATCTGTAGTGTCGGTAGCATCGATCCCGATGGGATGTATCGCGCTTCAGCCACAAACGTGCGAATCCCAAAGGCAAGAACAGCACTCAAGCTAATCGTTTTGATTCCTTCTACCCAAGCATTGTCTTTAGAAGGCTGTGTAGGTTTTTTTTCTGGTCTTTTATCTGGTACACGACTCATATCCATTCAACTACTACCGATACACAAGTTTGAGGAAATTTAAACAAATAGCTGATTGGGAAATTATCAGCAAGTTTAACAGCAAATTTAACAGCAAATTTAAACCTCTGGGGTTTTCTAGCTAGATCTTAAAAATTTAAAGTTAGTAGGGGAGCCTAAATCAAGATTATGTAAAGTTTTGTGAATAAAGTCAATTTGGCAGGACAACCCTGTTTGTTTGTGCCATGGTGGTAGGTTAGCTGCGGTTGTCTGTATTTAGCTATATATCAGGTTTGTATCTACTGTATCTACCTAGACACCGAGCAGGGAAACTGTCAAATTCTAACATCCTCCTATGTTGTCTGACTTTTGCTTGTTTATCCGCCATGCTCGTATTCTATTGCCCTCTGGTGAATTTTTACTGGGGGATATCCACACCTGCGGTCGAAGGATTGTTCAGGTTGCCCCAGAAATCCCAGTGCCAACGGACGTTACGGCATATAAAGAAATAGACGCTCAAGGCTTAACTTTGTTGCCAGGGGTAATTGATCCCCAAGTCCATTTTCGGGAACCAGGTCTAGAACATAAAGAAGACTTATTTACTGCCAGTTGTGCCTGTGCCAAGGGTGGAGTGACGTCCTTTTTAGAGATGCCGAATACTCGTCCTCCGACGACGACCCAAGCCCCACTGGATGACAAGCTCAAGCGAGCGGCAGATAAGTGTTTAGTTAATTATGGCTTTTTTATCGGTGCAACACCAGCAAATCAGCCAGATTTGCACAATGCCCAGCCGACTTGTGGGATTAAGATATTCATGGGTTCAGCTCATGGTGCACTATTGGTAGATCATGAAGCAGTGATAGAACCAATTTTTGCTCAAGGTTTTAGCGAAGGTTCTCGGAAGTACAATCGCTTAATTGCAGTACACGCTGAAGACCAAGCTAGAATTAATCAGCGGCGTAAGGAATTTGCTGGAATTACTGACCCTGCTGTTCACTCTAAGATTCAGGACAATCAAGCTGCCCTTAATGCCACCAAGTTAGCCCTGAAGTTGTCTAAAAAATATCAGCGGCGCTTGCATATTTTGCACCTATCCACAGCGGAAGAAGCTGAATTGCTTAGGGAAGACAAACCTAGCTGGGTGACGGCGGAAGTCACTCCCCAGCACTTATTACTAAATACCGATGCCTATGCAGAGATTGGTACCCTGGCACAGATGAATCCGCCTTTGCGCTCCTGCCACGACAACGAAGTTCTTTGGCAAGCTCTACTCGATGGCGTGATCGATTTTATCGCTACAGACCATGCTCCTCATACCTTGGAGGAAAAAGCCAAAGGGTACCCCCACACTCCTTCGGGAATGCCTGGAGTAGAAACATCTCTGCCACTGATGCTGACTCAAGCCATAGAGGGACGGTGTAGTGTGGCTCAAGTATCTGACTGGATGTCTACAGCAGTTGCTAAGGCTTATGGAATTCCCAACAAAGGTGCGATCGCTCCTGGCTATGATGCGGATTTGGTACTGGTAGATTTGGAAAATTACCACCCAGTGTTACGGGAAGAACTTTTAACAAAATGCGGCTGGAGTCCTTTTGAAGGTTGGAACTTAACCGGATGGCCAGTGATGACCATTGTTGGTGGTCAAGTAGTCTACGACAGAGGAAAATTGAACACAGATGTGCGAGGTGAAGCTTTAACTTTTACCAGTTAAACACTATCGGATTTAACTATAGGATTTAATAATAGGATTGAATAGGTAGTGGGAAAAAATTAAAGTTGACTGTTGATATCAAGAAATAGGGAACTTCGGATCAGGAAACAGAAAGGGGTTGAGTAACTCTAATCAAGTTAACAACACAGTTAACGGAATTTATGTCCAGGTACTTAACCTTGGCCTTTCGGCCACGCGATCGCGTTCAACCTTTCTAACCTTAGACCTTAAACCTTCTAACTTATCAAACAGGCAACCTCAATCCCACTAACCTTTAACCTACTCTACACTCGACGCCAAGGGCGAACAACCAGATAACCTATCCAACAGCCAACCTAAATCAAACTGACCGTTACAGGTGAATTGAGCCTGACGTCCACCGTCCTGGGAATAGGTTAGTGTCAGATGTAGATAACTGGGTGGCAAATAGTGTAGGCGCTCAGCCCACTCGATGGCCACAATTCCTGGGGCAACTTCAATTCCCTCCCAGTAGTTTTCTGGGTTTAATGACTCTACTTCTGAGGTAGATAAGCGGTACAAATCGAGGTGATACAGGGGGAGACGTCCCTCTGTGTACTCGTTGATCAGAGTAAAGGTGGGACTGACAATGGCATCAGTAATGCCTATTCCCTCACCAATACCCTGAACTAGGGTTGTTTTGCCAGCCCCTAAGTCTCCCTCCAGCAAAATGATGCTACTAGCTGGGAGAGACTTCCCCAATTCCACACCTAGCGATCGCGTTGCTTCAGCATCAGCTAGAAAAATTTTGGTCATTAGTTATTAGCAATAGAGTACCTCGAATAATGGTTATTCTGAGTTAACATCTCAGCTTTTATTTTCCTTTAAAAATTTTCATCGCACTCACCTTATCTAAGCATGCGCTCGACTATACCATCGTAATAAAACCCTTGCCAGCCTTTCTGAATTGTGCCGCACTAAATTAGTTTCCTCATCTTCATACATTACATTGGTCACTACAATCCGACGCCCTAATTTAGAAGTTTCTTCTCGATCTAGAAATACTGGATGAGACTTAACTTGAGCATACTTAATCAGTGAGCCAGCTGAGGGGTATTTTCGATTCACCAGTATCGCGTTAAATAGCCTTTTACCACAGGCTTCATCAATAGCTTTGATATGATCAGAGACACTATATCCATCAGTTTCCCCTGGCTGGGTCATGATATTACAAACGTAGATGCGGGGTATCAAGCGAGCTGCGATCGCATCGGTAATTTCTGGCACCAACAGATTGGGAATAATGCTGGTATAGAGGCTACCGGGTCCTATTATAATATAATCTGCTTCCTGAATTGCCTTGAGTGCTGCTGGTAAAGCAGGTGGATGTTCGGGAGTACAACCAATTTTTTTGATCACTCCCCGAGCATCAGTAATATTAGACTCTCCTTCAATCCGACGTCCATCAGCTAATTCAGCCCAAAGGCTGACATCAGTTAGGGTAGCTGGCAACACTCTTCCTCGCACTGCTAATACCTGAGAACTAGCAGCAACAGCTTGTTCTAGATCCCCAGTAATATCACTCATTGCGGTCAGGAAAAGGTTTCCAAAACTGTGACCGACTAAACCACTACCAGCTCGAAAACGGTATTCAAACAGTTCGGTTAACAACTTTTCTTGGTCTGCCAGTGCCGTTAAACAGTGACGAATATCCCCCGGTGGTAGCACTCCAATTTCCCGTCGCAGCCGTCCACTGGAACCGCCATCATCAGCTACCGTAACAATAGCAGTGATATTAGCACTATAAACCTTTAGTCCTCTAAGTAAGCTAGAAAGACCAGTGCCACCCCCAATGACTACAATTTTCGGTCCCCGGTTTAACCGACGATGATCCATCAGCACATCAATCAGTTTTCGATCGTGGTCGGGTTTTAAAACTTCCGTAATTGATCCTACCGTCCGGGTTTGCCCCCAGAAGATGAAAACCAGACCCAAGATCAGCGCAATTGGACCAGACACATGGTTAGGAATAATGGTGGTAATTTTCTCTAAAACTTGGGCTGTGAATTTAATGATGTAAAAAACTGGGGTCAGCTTTACCCAAATCGCTAATCCCAAACTTGTTAGCACTACACCA
>NZ_JAAHHC010000029.1:0-90398 GCF_010672265.1 Moorena sp. SIO3A2 | reverse complement strand
ACCAGACACATGGTTAGGAATAATGGTGGTAATTTTCTCTAAAACTTGGGCTGTGAATTTAATGATGTAAAAAACTGGGGTCAGCTTTACCCAAATCGCTAATCCCAAACTTGTTAGCACTACACCACCAGCACTTAAAAGTATCCAACGCTTCACCAGTAATCCAGGGGCTAACCACTTAAACCAACGGTTGACCCGCTGAGGAATTCGACCTCTCGATTCATTTTGTAGGGTACGTAGAGCTCTTTTGAAAAGACTGATTGAGGACATAACTACACTGAGTATGGTAAGTACAAAAGCTGGATAGACATTGCTGGTCGAACTCCAGCACTTGACAAGGAGGCGATGCATGTAGTGAGGAACGGCTAAGGCTCCGGAAGTGCCTGTCAGATTGGTACTTTCTTTGCCTAATCAAACATTCGTGTGAAAAGCGCGTGATTCACATAGCCGCTCACCCTTCAGGTATAGCGGTTTTCATTGATATTACTGATCAAGGTGCGCGCCTCCAAGGGCGCGAGGGATTGCTCGCGCCCTTGGGTCGCACCTCAATGGTGAATTCACCATGAAGCTGGTACTGATCACCACAGTTTCAGATAATTAGGCTAAGGTGTGATTAATACAATATCCGGTACCTAAACGTTATGATCAGAATTTACCCGTGGATATGCCGAAAGTGGTGAGGTCGATTGAGTTGCCATTTAGGGTATGAGAGTAGTAGCGTAACCCCAAAAAATACGGGGTGAAACAGAATAATCCCAAGTAGTCAGCTACCCCAGACTTCTTTGATTCCCGTTAAGGTGTGGCTGCTTAGAGGTCATGACTTAATGCCGAACGCTACAGGTACTAGGGATCATAGCACTAGGTAATAGGGATGATAGCACTAACACCATTAACCTAATTTAGTGATTACACTCGAAAGGGATTAACTGCAGTGAGCCAGATGGAAAAGCGAATTTTGGGAATTGACCCAGGACTAGCTACTTTAGGTTTTGGCGCAATTAGTTGCCAAACCACCAAAATTAGTAAGTCAGCAAACACAAAAGGCTCCTTAGGAGTGGCCAAGCCTTCTAGGCAGTCACTAATACAGGCAACCCTTGAACCATTGCAGTTGCTAGATTTTGGCATCATCCAAACCCCTGCCAAGACTGATTACGGCTCACGACTGTGTACGATTTACGAGGATTTACACACCCTGCTTGAACACTGCCAACCGGATCTGGTGGCGATTGAAAAACTTTTTTTCTACCGTATGAGTACTACGATCTCCGTAGCTCAGGCACGGGGTGTTGTGGTGTTAGTAACAGCACAACATCAAGTTCCAATGGTAGAGTTTACACCGGGTCAGATTAAACAGGCAATGACCGGATATGGTAATGCGGATAAATATGAGGTTCAGCAGGCTGTTATGCGGGAGTTAAACTTAGACACCATCCCCAAACCAGATGATTTAGCAGATGCCTTGGCAGTCGCATTGACCGCCTGGTTTCATATGTCTTGAACACTTTACTATATCTGTGAACTATATCTTTGAACTATATATTATATTTGTGAACTATATCTGTGAACTATATCTGTGAACTATATCTGTGAACTATATCTGTGAACTATATCTGTGAACTATATATCTGTGAACTATATCTGTGAACTATATCTGTGAACTATATCTGTGAACTATATAGGGCGGTTTGCATAACTATCAGGTACACAGGATTGTTGTCCCTGTTCCCAGATCCGCTGTTCTCTGTTCCCTAAAAACCCAGAACTTTGTACCTAACTGAATTGCAAACCGCCGTATCTGTGAACTATATTTATCAACTATATTTATTAACTATATTTGTTAACTATATTTGTTAACTATATCTGTCAACTATATTTGTCAACTATACCGATAGCAAACCAATACACTTAATCATATTCATATATGTAATATTAAAAACCACTGTCAGCTGTCGGTGTTGCCAGTTTCACCTGAATTTTATCTAGGTATTAAGTTAAGTTAACCCATGACAAGCAACGGTGTATTCAACCCTTGAGCAAAAATATCGACGTCTTCGCCAAGAGCTGATTGCCGGTGCGATCACTCTCGGGGGTGTATTTCTGATTGGAACTCTTTGGTATCGGGTGGTTGAAGGCTGGGGCTGGTTGGAGTCAGCCTACATGACGGTAATCACCCTTTCGACAGTGGGCTATCAAGAAGTACGGCCGATGGGAGATCGGGCAAAACTATTTAGCATTTGTCTGATTTTTATGGGCATTATTAGTATCGGTTACATTGTTAACCGGTTTACAGAAGCCCTAATTCAAGGCTACTTTCAAGATGGAATTCGCATGAGGCAACAGAAGCGCTTGCTAGATAGTTTGACGAAACACTACATTTTGTGTGGGTTTGGACGGACTGGGCGTCAGATTGCTCTGGAATTTAAGGCTGAGGGCATCCCATTTGTAACAATTGACTCCCGATTGGAACAGGTTCAGGCTGTCCAGGATATGGGTTGTATTTCTGTACACGGAGATGCCACCTTGGATGAAACTCTGCTAAATGTGGGGATTGAACGGGCAATTTGTCTGGTGGCTGCCCTGCCCTCAGATGCTGAAAATCTCTATATTATCTTGTCTGCCAAAACCCTCAATCCTCGAATTCGAGCCATCGCTCGTGCTAGCTCCGAAGAAGCTGTTCAAAAGTTGCAGCGAGCTGGTGCAGATGCTGTAGTCTCTCCCTACATCACTGGTGGTAGACGCTTGGCAGCTGCAGCCCTTAGACCCCAAGTCATGGATTTTGTGGATGGGATTCTAACCGGAACTGATAGCTCTTTTTATATGGAAGAGTTTCTGCTAGACCCCGAAACCTGTCCTTGCGTGGGCAAAACCCTCAGGGAAGCCCGACTGCGATCGCAAACTGGTGCTTTGGTTTTAGCAATTCGCCGGGATTCCGGTCGTCTGATTGCTGGACCAGACGGTGACACTAAACTCATACCAGGAGACCTGCTGATTTGTATGGGGACAGCTGATCAATTGCGTGAGCTAAACCGCATTCTCGGTCCAATCCGTTCCAATTTGCTACGACTGCCCAAGCCAAAATAGATCTTAGGCTGAGAATGTGGCGTTGCTGATTCTCAGTATGGTTTCGCCCCCCTAGCCCCCCAAGCGAGGGATTGCTCGCTTGGGGGGAAAAACTCTCAAAGTCCCCCAGAATTGGGGGATTTAGGGGGCTTTAATAAAACTAGATGATCGCGCATTCATTCCTTAATTCAGCAACGCCGAGAATGTAGAATGCGCGAATGTAGAATGCAGAATGTAGAATGTAGAATGCGCGAATGTAGAATGCAGAATGTAGAATGTAGAATGTAGAATGTAGAATGAATGTAGAATGCAGAATGTAGAATGTAGAATGAATGTAGAATGTAGAATGAATGTAGAATTCTCAATTCTTCATTCTCAATTCTCAATTCTCAATTCTTCATTCTCAATTCTCAATTCTACATTCTACATTCTAATTAAGTTTCAAGGTATTCACCGGCACTTCATCCCAAGACTTAACTGTGCGTAATCGGGCAACCCAACCCGCTGCTTTTTGCTGATCAGTCAAGTTCTCCTGAAACGACTCGTGGCAATCCTTAGCCTGCTCTTCGTTGCAAGTGGCAATACAAGAGTAGAGAAGACCCGATGGATCAATCTGCTCGTTTACCCAAATAGTCATTTGTGATTTTTTTTATATCAACCAATATGTAAATTACCCTATGTCCTTTTTGCAGTTTACCTGCAACTAGGGGTTTAGAGTCGCAGCTGCATATACTTCCTAGTATAGCATTTAAGCAACATTAGTCAGTCGTTGCCGGATCAGTATACTCAGCTAGCTGATTGAGACCTATCCCAGTCACTCGACAAATTCTCCAGTCTGGCAATACTGCTGCTCCCATACGTTCATAAAATGCGATGGCAGGTTCATTCCAATCCAGTACACTCCATTCTAAACGCCCATAGCCACGGTCCACTGCTAGCTGAGCCAGGTAACTGAGTATAGCTTTACCGATGCCTTGGCGGCGAAATTCCGGTAATACAAATAAATCTTCTAGATAAATTCCTGGCTTAGTTAGAAATGTGGAATAGTTGTTAAAAAACAGTGCAAATCCCACTCCTTGACCACCCTGTTCAACGATAATCGCCTCTACGTAGGGTTTAGCGCCGAACAGGTGTTCTTTCAGGTCATCAGCATTGCCAGTGACAGCTTCGGAGAGTTTCTCATACTCTGCTAGAGCCTTAATCAAATTAAACAGAATCGCTACATCAGCTTCTGTGGCTGGTCTTAAGGTAAAGTTACCCATAGTGCTGGCAAAGGGACAATCAAAAAGACAATTTGATTAATTATCATATCCCTTCTCTGGTAATGGGTAACTAATTAACTGGAATTACCTGATTTCGACATAACCTTTATCGTAAGCATATGCGCTACGCCCAGGCTACGCCAACAGCCGTCAGCCGTCAGCCGTCAGCTTATTTTATTCATCAGCCGTCAGTTTATTTTATTCAAAAGCTGTTCGGTGTAGCTTTGGCTATGGGCATAAACTGTTCCGGTAGCGTGGCTACAGCGCTGATAGCACCTCAAGTAGCACCATCTGTAGCGCTAATCGCTGTTCGCTGATAGCTGATACGCGACACGCTGATAGCTTACCCTTTATCTATAAGTCAAGAGCTGACCTAAGACCTGCTGCACTAGGTCAACCAGTCTCTAAGCCGTCGAGCCACTTGGGGACGGCGTAGCTTACGCATGGCTTTGCTTTGAATCTGACGCACCCGTTCCCGAGAGAGATTGAACATGCCTCCTACTTCTTCTAGGGTGTAGGGTTCACTGCTGGCTAAACCATAGCGTAGAGAAATCACATCTTTTTCCCGCTCAGTCAGAACATCACTGAGAACCTCCCAAATCTCCTGGCGCATCATGGATTCATTCATCTTATCTTCGGGCAATCGTAGATCATTGTCTTCGAGCAAATCCATCAGTTCTGTGTCTTCCCCTTTACCAACTCTGTGATTCAAAGAAAGGGAGCGCCTACGCAGTTCTAGCAACTGACGCAAATGGGAGAGGGAAATTTCTAGCGCTTGAGCAAGTTCTAGTTCATTAGGATTGCGCTGCAGTTTTTGTTTAAGTTCCCGCTGAGCTTTTTTAAGTTTATTTAGCTTTTCGACAATGTGGATTGGTAGACGAATAGTTCGGGCATCATTGGCAATAGTACGAGTAATGGCCTGACGAATCCACCAATAAGCATAGGTAGAAAACTTGTAACCCTTATCTGGGTCAAACTTTTCCGCTGCTCGGTTTAAGCCCAACGCACCTTCTTGAATCAAATCTAGAAATGGTACACCCCGATTTATATATCGTTTAGCAATTGAAACCACTAAGCGCAAGTTCGAGCGAATCATCTTGCGTTTTGCCACACGACCACGATATAAATTCCCCTCCAACTGACGTTCTGTCATCTCGACCGCTGCAGCTACCTCAGCCTTAGTTGGTTTACGGTCTAATTTTTCCTGTAAGCTGTTGTGGAGATGGTCTATTTCTACTAGGAACTTAACCCGACGGGCTAAATCTACCTCTTCGTCTGGCTTGAGCAATGGGTAACGAGCCATCTCCTTAAAGAACGCACCCACCGTGTCATCAGAGCCGCTTTTCCGGAAATTATGGGAAGTAGAGACCACTAGTTCATCGTCTTCGGTGAATTCGACGGCTACACGCTGTAAATCTGTTTCCTCTGGCTCAATGTGGTCAGTAACATAAAAATCTTTCTCTTCCGTAGAAGGCATTGTATGAGTCTGGTTTAATTCTGTAATATTCATAGGGATGTGTGAGTTGCAAGTGTATTTTAAGTTTGTTAAAACCGTTGCCCTGAGGGATTGAGGCTGTTTGTTGCTGAAAATTGGCCTTTAATGAGAAATCTGTTCTAAAAAATTGGTGTTGCTGGTTTCACAAAGAAGTTAATACTCTAGACAGAGCAGCTAAAACACGCTCCATACCCTCAAAGCTCAGTGACCCAACCTGCTTCAAGTAGTTTATGTGTGATTGACGTGATTATAAATTAATGATTTTAAGCTTACCAGAAGCAGTTTGGCTAGTTGTATCTGTAATTACGAAATGTTTAATTACATAGATTTTAGTTACAGTCTAGGGTGAAAGCAGGGGAGATAATTCTCTTCCCATTGCTTTTATTATTTATTTTGACTCTGGAAACAGGATCTCACATATTTTAGAATTTTCCTATCTACCAATAGTGATAGAATAGGAGCCTTCCCAAACCAAAGCTGCCCTATGTCTAATCCTCCTTTAGGTCTACTGTTAGCTGAGCCTAGAGCACTTTACTTTTCTGGTGGTGGCCAGGAAAAGTGGGTTGAAGTCTTAGTAGATTGTCCAGGAGTTCAAGGTATATATACTTATCGTAATTCATTGGATGTATCAATCAATCCTGGAGATGTTCTGAGTGTGTCATTCGGGACTCAACAGCTAGGAGCGATCGCTATTCGGATTGTAGACTCTCCACCCCCAAACTTACCACTGGAGAAAATTAAGGACGTAGAGGAGGTGATCAGTCCCGGTTTCTTTCCAAGTTCCTACTGCCAACTGTTAGAGCGGGTTGCTCAGTACTACTGCACCCCTCTAATCCAAGTGATTCGGTCTGCTTTACCTCCAGGACTGTTAGGGCGATCGCAGCGTCGAATTCGCCTCAATTCCTCGGCCTTGCCTAAAGAGGCTCATGTCTTTATTAATAATTCAGCCGCAAGTCAGATTTTGGAGATTCTTCAGGCTAAACCCAATGGGGATTACAGCTGGCAATACCTCCAACGTCAGGTAAAGGGGGCTAAAGCAGGATTACGTCACTTGCTCAAGCGAGGTTGGGTGGAAAGTTATCTGGAAGCTCCTAAGCCAACTCGTCCTAAGCTCAAGAAAGCTGTGACTCTGGTGGCTGATATCAATCGGTCTAATCTGACTCGACGGCAACGGGAAGTATTGGAGGTGCTACGCCGTCGTGGGGGGGATTTGTGGTTGAGTGAACTATCACAAATTTGTAATGTTAGTTCCTCAACTATAAATTCATGGGAAGATAAGGGATATGTGGTGATTGAGGCTAGGGAAGTATTGCGCAATGCGACTTCACCAACCATGGCTACAGATGCGCCGAAGAACTTGACAAATGCCCAATCCCGTGCATTAGACCTGATTAATAATATTGATGGGTTTGCCCAAGTGCTGTTGCATGGGGTGACTGGGTCTGGGAAAACGGAGGTCTATCTACAAGCGATCGCACCAATCCTAGCGCAAGGGAAATCCGCTTTGGTGTTGGTGCCGGAAATTGGCTTAACTCCTCAAATTACTGACCGTTTCCGGGCTCGCTTTGGTGACAAAGTTCGGGTTTACCACAGTGGCTTGAATAAAGGGGAGCGCTATGATACCTGGCGACAGATGATCCCAGGTGAGCCACAAGTGGTGATTGGCACTCGTTCTGCTGTTTTTGCCCCCTTGCCCCAGTTGGGATTAATCGTTTTAGATGAAGAACACGACTCTAGCTTCAAGCAAGACCAACCCATTCCTACCTACCACGCTCGCACCGTTGCTCAGTGGCGAGCAGAATTAGAAAATTGTCCCCTTATTTTAGGTTCAGCTACTCCTTCAGTGGAAAGCTGGGTCACTCTTAAGGTGATGGGGGGAGCGACAGATGGTCAAATCGGTAGTGAAATTAATCCCCTGACCTCTTCAGCTCCTGAGGTTCAGCCTTTCACCTGTTCACCTCCTCAGCATCCAGAACTTAGCACTCATTACTTATCTCTGCCGGAACGGATTCAATCCAGACCCCTGCCACCGGTGGAAATTGTGGATATGAGGCAGGAGTTACAAGCTGGGAATCGGTCAATTTTTAGCCGTTCTCTCCAAGACCGCTTGAGACGACTAAAAGAACAAGAGAAACAAGGAATTTTATTTATCCCCCGCAGAGGACACAGTACCTTTGTGTCTTGTCGTAGTTGTGGTCATGTGGTGGAATGCCCTAACTGTGATGTTTCGTTGTCCTATCACTATACTCATGAAGGGGCTACTCAAGTATTGCGGTGCCACTATTGCAATTTCGGACAACTCCATCCCCGTAGTTGTCCAGAATGTAGTTCTCCCTACCTGAAATTTTTCGGTAGTGGTACTCAGCGGGTTGTTCAAGATTTGGCGAAGCTGTTTCCAGAGTTGCGAATTATCCGATTTGACAGTGATACCACTCGTACCAAGAATGCTCATCGCACTCTGTTAACTCAATTCGCTAATCAGGAAGCTGACTTGTTGGTGGGTACCCAAATGCTGACCAAAGGATTAGATCTGGCTCAGGTGACACTGGTGGGAGTAGTAGCAGCAGATGGATTACTGTATTTATCAGACTATAGAGCATCCGAGCGGGCATTCCAAACATTAACTCAGGTGGCAGGTCGTGCCGGTCGTGGGGATGACCCTGGTCAGGTAATTATTCAAACTTATTCCCCAGAGCATCCTGTGATTCAGGCTGTTAAAACTCATAATTATCAATCGTTTATCTCCGACGAATTGGAACAACGGGCAGCACTGAACTATCCCCCTTATGGTGATTTGATTCTGTTGCGCATAAGTGGATTGGATCCTGTGGCGGTGGAGAAGGTCGCGGAGGATTTAGCCGACAGGTTAGATACTCCTGAAGCCGAGTACGATATCCTAGGACCAGCACCAGCCAGTGTAATTCGCGTTGCTCGTCGCTATCGATGGCAGATTTTGCTGAAGTTTCCTCCTACTGTCCCCGCAAGGTTAGTGAATTGGCGGGAATTGCAGGATATCTGTCCTCCAGATATTAGCTTGACTATTGATGTTAATCCGTTGAATATAAGTTGAAAGGTATATAGCAATTCTTATAGCTATGAGGGACAAAGCGATCCCCCTAAATCCCCCTTAAAAAGGGGGACTTTGAGGTTTATAAGCGTAACTAATAAATGCAATAAAAGCTATAAGTTACAAGTTGAAGGTTGAAGGGTTAAAGTTATAGAAGTCGAAGTAAAGGTTAAGACATATGGCGTTGCTGAATTGAAGTATGAATGCGGGCTCGTCTGGTTTTGGTAAAGCCCCCTAAATCCCCCAACTTTGGGGGACTTGTCTTGATGCAGTCGCTCATGGGGGAAACCACGCCAGTTGCTCATGGGGGAAACCCCCAAGACCGCACTGGCTCCCCAAGACCGCGCTGCATCGCTTGAGAGTTTTATTCCCCCCAAAATTGGGGGGCTAGGGGGGCGGATTATACCCATAAATCTGCCTTGCCAGACATATTTCTGTTCCCGATTCCCGACTCCCGATTCCCGACTCCCGACTCCCTCTAAATTCTAAATTCTAAATTCTAAATTCTTAATTCTCTAATTTGTGAATACTCCCGCTCACGCCATCGTTAATCTCCTGATTTTAGGAAAAAAAAGAAAGCCCGAAAATAATTTCCCAATTGTGTTCGGTGCCATCTTACCAGATCTGCCAATGGTAATTTTTTACGTATATGAAAAATTAATCAGAGGAATTCCTGAAAATGTAATTTGGTCTGAATCTTATTATAACCAAAACTGGCAAGTATTTTTTGATATTTTCAATTCTTTTCCATTGATACTATTAGGTGGCTTATTAGCTTACTATTTTGGTCAAACGTTTCTGATTGCTATGTTTGCTAGCATGGCTCTTCATGGGATTGGGGATTTTCCTGTTCATGCTGATGATGCCCATCGTCACTTTTTTCCATTGTCAAATTGGCGCTTTGAAAGCCCTGTGTCTTATTGGGATTCTCGTCATTATGGTCATATTTTTGCTCCTATAGAAGTGTTGGCTGTAATAGTGGGATGCTTTGTATTGTGGAGACGCCATACTTCGAGAAAGGCTCGGATTATTATTGCGATTGTACTTGGTGTTTATTTTATTTATGGAGTCTATGCTGTGTTAGTTTGGGGTTAGTATTTAAGCTATCAGCTATTTGTTATCAGCTATCAGCTAATGCGCTACGCGCACGCGTGCGCGTTCAGCTATCAGTTATCAGCGGCGTTGCTGAATCAAGGGTTGGTTTTCGATTAATCTGACAGTTTTATCGAAGGGTCATAGAACCTATCCTGACAGTTCTACTCACCTTCGTTACCTCAACATCCTGACTTTGGGCAATTAATACACGGTTAGCTGCCTTGAAAAAGTCAGAAATATTGGCTATACTTCTGACAAAATATATTTCGTGAACTTTATATTCATAGCTTTCGTAAGATGCAGGGTATAGCAAAAAAAATCCTGAACAGAGTTCGTGGTCATGGTCGCGGTGGTTGGGTCTGCACACCCAAAGATTTTGTAGATCTCGGCAGTCGTGATGCTGTAGATAAAGCGCTATCTCGTCTGGTGAAACAAGGATTTTTGCGCCGCGTTGGTCGCGGTTTATATGACTATCCACGCACCAGCAATATCTTAAAGCGTCCTGCCCCACCCAACATTGATGCCGTTGTGGAAGCTCTGGCACGTCGGGATGGTATATCAATCATGCCAGATGGCATTGTTGCAGCCCACCAGCTAGGTCTGACCAATGCCGTTCCCGCCCAGAACAGCTACATAACGAATGGTTCGAGCCGAACTTTACAAGTTGGTGGGCGTACCATCAAACTACGTCATGTCTCTCAACGGTTAATGGCATGGGCTAACCGTCCTGGTGCGCCTGTGGTTAGGGCCTTATATTGGCTGGGCGAAAATATCGCTGCTGATAAAGATGTGGTTAATACCCTACACAATCGGTTGTCTTCAGACATCAAACAAGATCTCGCAGAAGGTATTAAGCTGTTACCAACGTGGATGACACCCGTTGTACGTCAAGTTAGTAAGGGTGAAGGTGTCTCCTAGTGAATCCAGCATTTGAAGAATTTCTAAATTTACCAGCACAAGACCGTAACGATGTTTTTGAGTCAACAGCGGATTCCCTCAATACCTTGTCTACCTATATAGAAAAGGATTTTTGGGTGTGCCTGGTGCTGGATATCCTTTATAATGGCTTACCCCAGGAACACCCCAGACTATTGTTTAAAGGCGGCACTTCCCTTTCCAAGGTTTATCAACTCATTAGTAGATTTTCCGAGGATGTAGATCTGGTGGTATTCAGGAGCGATCTGGGTTTTGCCGGGGATAACGATCCCTCTGCTCTTGGAATCTCTAGCAAGCGGCGAAAAAAACTAGCGTCCGAACTAAAACAAGCTGCTTCAACGTATATCTGTGGCAAGCTTAAAGATGACTTATCACAAGTTGCTGGGGTAATTTCGCCTGAGAGTCGCATTGTACTCGATGAAGACGATCCAGATAATTCAACCCTGCTGTTTCAGTATCCGAGCTTATTTCCATCCGATAGCATTGCTTACGTTCAACCCCGTGTCAAACTAGAAGCAGGCGCACGGTCAGCGCTCGATCCCCATCAAAATCATACTATTACCCCCTATCTATCCGAGATACTTGAAGAATGGAATTTTTCCGTAGCAAATGTAACGACCATCGACCCTCAAAGAACTTTTTGGGATAAAATCATGATATTACATGGTTGGTCTTGTGGTTATCGAGACAAACAACGCCTGCCCAGTGATCCCCAGAGACTATCACGTCATTATTATGATGTAGCAATAATTTCCCGTCAGGAAGCAGGTAAGACAGCCATTGCCAATCATCAGTTAAGAGAAGATGTACGCCAGTACACCAAAAAACTGTTTAATCGAAGCTGGATGAAATTAGACGAAGCGATTCCCGGCTCTCTAAAACTCTTACCGAAAGGAGAATTACTAAAAGCTCTCATTACTGATTATCAGGCAATGCAGGGCATGATGTTAGGTACTGCTCCACCCTTTGATGAAATCATAGAAGCAATTTCAGCCTTAGAAATAGAAGTTAATCAGGTATCGTGAGAAGACTTTGAACTTTTGTCTTTTATAATGACCAGTTTTGACCACCCACCAATAATTCTATTTTTATATGGTTCTTTGCGAGAACGTTCTTACAGTCGTCTCGTATCAGTAACGGGCAAGATGCCCGTTCTACAATCAGTAACGGGCATCTTGCCCATTCTACTTCCATGAAGGCTCGGATTATTATTGCGATTGTACTTAGTGTTTATTTTATCTATGGAGTGTATGCTGTGTTAGTATGGGGTTAGTATAGCGGGTTTCAATTCAGTATCATCAGGGTGTAGATACTAAATTAGAGTCAAAGTATTAAGTTCTATTTTTCACAGGTCTTGAACTAACCATCCATGAATACTGGACATACCCCTGGTTATCTCATCAACAAGATAAATGAAGCACTGTGTAGTGCTTTCCCTGATAAACATAAATTAGAAATGATGGTGCTTTATGAATTAAATATAAAACTGAACGAGATTGCTAGCGTTGGAAATTTAAAGGTAATCGTTCACAACTTAATAATACATTGTCAGGCTTCCAATGAGTTGGAAAAATTAATTGATGGAGCACTTAAAAAAAATCCCAATAATGTTCAATTAAAGGCCATTAATAAAGAATTCAAAATTACCACTAGTTTAATCAATATATTGATTCCTTTAGAAAGGAAATTGATCAAACAAATGCAACAGGCTTATCGAGCTTGCTGTCACTATGAATTCCGGGATGATACAAAATATGAACTCCCTGGTAGTTTCTATGATATTCTAAAAAAGTTGGATGAGATATATCAACCAACTGATGATGAAAAACTGATTGTCAAATTTGTCGATAGTTTATTAGTAAATGGAAATATTCACAAGTCAAAGACTGAGGAACTAAAGCAATGGTTAGAAAAAAATGCTAAGAACGTTTATAATTTAAAATTTCACAAACAAAACGTCAATCGAAAATCTGATTCAGATAAATCTTCAACATCGGAAACGCCATCTGCTTCAGATAAACCTCCAACATCGGAAACGCCAATAGGTTTAAAGCAGTTTTCCTTTGAAGTAGTAACAGTTAACCGTAGAGGAGCAACAATCAAGCGAGAAGATAAACAAGCAAGTTATTTCACTGAAGATCTGGGGAATGGAGTAGACCTAGAGATGGTGTATATCCCAAAAGGAAGCTTCTCAATGGGTTCCCCGGAAACTGAGAAGGAGAGTTTTGATAACGAAAGACCTCAGCACCTAGTAAGCATCCAACCCTTCTTCCTGGGGAAATATCAGGTAACCCAGGCGCAATGGAGAGTTGTGGCTAACCTACCAAAACTTAAGTGGAAGTTAAACCCAGACCCTTCGATATTTAAAGGAAAGAATAGACCAGTACAGGAAGTAAGCTGGTATGATGCAGTGGAATTTTGCCGTCGCCTCTCTCAATATACAGGAACGGAATACAGATTACCCAGTGAAGCGGAATGGGAATACGCCTGTAGAGCAAGAACTACCACACCATTCCATTATGGAGAGACCATAACCAGTAAATTAGCTAACTATAGCGGTAACCTTACTTATGCAGAGGAAGCAAAAGGGAAATATCGAGGAGAAACCACCCCAGTAGGACGTTTTCCCCCCAACGGCTTTGGCTTATACGATATGCACGGCAATGTTTGGGAGTGGTGTGCGGATCCTTGGCATGGTAATTACAAACGAGCCCCTACAGATGGGAGTATCTGGAGTATTAATCATTTTCATCCTGATTATTATATTGTGCGGGGGGGCTCGTGTTTCGACTTTCCTAAGGATTGCCGTTCTGCCTTCCGCGACAAATTTTTCGCGCGCGCTTTCATCCCCCTCAATTTTGGTCTCATCAATGTCGGTTTTCGTGTGGCTCGTGGTGTTGGGTAGGGTGTGTTAGGGGCGGACTTGCCTTGATTTTTACGGTAGCCAGTTTTTGGATAGTCTGCCCCGTAACGCACCACAGGGTCAAACTTTATTTGAATAAACTTTGCTCAAGGCAATACAATCCTCTCAGCAAACAAACTCTGCAATCGCTCTAACTTACCACCCTTTTGATATAATAAATCTCCCTTACCCAACAAATAAGCTGCTTCAGTGTTGTTGCCACCAAAAATAATCTTTGAATCCGCTTCAGACGCGGTGCGTAAAGCAATTCGCCCTGGTAAATTAGACCGAATAATCGGAGTAACAACTTTCGCTTCTGGTCGTTGAGTAGCAATAATCAAATGAATCCCAGCTGCTCTAGCTTTAGCTCCTAAACGCTTAATACTTAATTCTAACTCTTTGCGGATTTCTTTTTCTGCCATGAAGTCAGCATATTCATCAAAAATACAGACTATCCGGGGTAATGGTAGGTTTTGTTTATTACTCAATTGCTGATTATAAGCATCCAGGTGAGGACACTTGGCTCGTTCAAATTTCCGGTAACGCTGCTCCATTTCGTCAACTAATTCTGCCATCAGTTCGATAGCGCGATCGCAATCTTTAACGATTGGTGACAGCAACCATGACATTCCCTCAAATTCTGGGAAAGTGACTCGCTTGGGATCAACTAGAGCAATTTTGAGCTGTTGAGGAGAGTGGTGATAGAGTAGGGATAGCAGAAGCGATCGCAAAAATTCGCTCTTGCCACTTCCGGTTGTGCCCCCTACCAAAAAGTGACAGGTATTGGGATCAGATAAATCCGCCTCTACCAATTTCCCATCTAAATTTACTCCAAGCCCAATCCTGGGAGGATTACTAGAGTTTTGCTGAGGCTGGATATAGTCATCAAATCGAGCTACTTCTCTATCCTCATCCTTCCGTGGTAAATCCACACTGACATAGCCAGCTTCAGGAGTAATCAGAGGAGGATTCTCCAGACCCAAGTGTACTTGTAAATCCTGGGATCGATTCTGTATCGATATGACTTTTACCCCACGATTGGGTTTTAGCTTGATCCGGACAAATGCTGGAGCAACTGTTGCGTTGACATAATCGACACTAATTTTAAAGTCTTCTAGAGTACTCACCAATTTTTGCCCGGTCTGGTCAGCATCAACAGTTTTCCGGGATGGTGCCTTGACCGGCTTTTGCTTAGTCTCAGGAATTTTGCGGGATGTTGCCTTGACCGGCTTTTGCTCAGTTTTCCCATCCTCAAAAAAGGTTTGGCAGGTCTGCTGTTGAGGACAAATGTTGCATAGGTGAAGCTGTGGTGTCGGTGGTGGTGGCTCCAGGTTGCCTTTACCCATTGCTGGAGTGCAATGGTTTTTTATAGTTTCCCCATCTCCCACCTTTTCCACCTGGTCAGGTTTCCAACTCAGCCATTGGCGCATCTGTTGTAATTTATGGGGAATGACCTGATCCACTGTATCCTCTAGCTCTTCCCGGGAATAGTAGTGTTTTTGGAATTCCGGTAAAACACAATAAACCGCTGCATCTATTGCTACTCCTTTTTTTTGGTGGAGCATGTAACTATAGAGGGCTACTTGAGCTAGGTTAGCGGATGGATCTACCGGTTGATAGGTTTTATAGTCTACGACACAATAGCGATCGCGCTCACAGTCAAATATTAAGCTATCGAATTTTCCATTAACTCGTTGCTGGCTGCCATCAGGAAGAGTGAAGTTATAACTCAGGTTCATTTCTTGAGCAACGAAGGTTTTACTTATTACTTCCTCTGGCTGACAATAGCCTCGATTAGTAACTAGCAGTTGAGTCCAATGGGGAATTAGTGATTTTAATCCTTGCCACAGTTGAAGTAGGATCGAGGCTATCTCATGGTCATCGATTTTCGGGAAAACAACTAGCTCATACAGTAGCGCTTGGAGCTTAGAGTTAATCTGGCTTTGGTCTAGCTGACTTGCTGTGGGGGAAAATAAAGCTTGAAATCGGGAATCTTGCTGGAGTGTGTCAGTACACTGTTCACATAGCTGATGGAAGACTTTCCCAATACCTGGTGAGTGGGATGGTGGTATAAATAGGGTTTTTCCACCAAAGCGCTGACTCAAATAAAATAAGCGAGGACATTCAAGGGCGACCCTAACTTGGGTAACACTGAAGCAAGGGGATTCCGATTGTTGCGTCCGTGATTTTTTGGTGACCATCTGCTCTGGATTCGAGCTATTTTTGGCAATTTCTAGTAAGCGCCAATGGACATGGGCTAGATACACTGTGTCCATTTTTGCATACTTTAGCTGTTTTTCGGTTAGCGGACGTTTTCCCCAATCACTGCTTTGTTCCTCTGTATCGACATTGGGAAAACTGCACAGCTCTCGCGCTAGTGTTTTTAGCTTATTATTCGATACCTGTAATGGATTAGACAGTTTCTTGTTGGTTAGCTTTCTCGCTATCTGATAGGTACATGTAACATTTTTAGCTTGGTCTTTTCCCCCTAGATAGCGTAAATCAAAACTAGCGTTATGAAAGACTTTTTCAATGTTAGGATTAACCATAATATGGTTAACAAAGTATTGCACTACTTCCGGTTTGTCTAATACATCTAAGATGTAAGCTTTGTCACCATTTGCATCTGTCGGATCAGCCAATACCTGAATCAGAGATAATCTGGGATTAGGGGTATTCCAATCAGCTATTTCCGTATCTAGCCACAGAATTTTTGCTGCTGATAAATTAAGGATTAATTCTCGGATTTGGACTGGTTGAGTCAGGTACATTGGCGCTTGTTATCCGAATTTTTGCTATGGTAGAATAATCTTTAGCGGTCAGCCGTCAGCCGTCAGCCGTCAGCCGTCAGCTTATTTTATTCAAAAGCTGTTGGGTGTAGCTTGGCCTACAGCCAATGGATGATGACTGAATGCTGATTGCTGAATGCTGATTCCTGACCGCTGTTCGCGTAGCGTGCGCGTAGCGCTTAAGCTGATTGCTGATAGCTGATTGCTTACGGTACTAAACATACTAATTGTTTTTCTGGGGAACCATCCACAGGGACAAGTTTAATTTTATTTTCCTGAGACAGTTCATTAATCCCCTGGTGAATGGCTATTGCCTTGATAGAATTAAATTTATTCTGAGTAGTTTTAATTAAAACGTTATGACCAATAATTTGATTCTGTTTGAGCAGAGTTATGACAAATTCCTTAACTGGTTTGGTAACAATTTGATTATCGTTAATATTACTAGGAAAAATATTTAAATCTTGTAGTAATGAACAATGCTCCAAAACTCCCGATTTTCTGATTATATCTTGTAACTCTGGCAGTGTTAGTATTGTATCAGCAAGCACTAACTCTTGGGAACAAGCTTGATTAACTAAGCTATCATAAGTAGCTAAGTAATGGACAGAAGATAGATTCTCTAATTTGAGGTGAATATGGCCAGAACCATTGAATAGTTTGGTGTAGAGTTTGTCCCCCTTGAGACCGCGTTTCCTAACTTGTGTATAGCGAATCAGGTATAAGGTTTGACAGCGATTGCCTTGAATAGCTTTCTCACAGGCATTCATCAGATGATAGAAGCTGTTACCATTAGTAGTTTCTCCCCAGACTACTCCGAACCGTTCCTGGGATGATGGCAGCTGGTAACTTAGGGAATAACTGGCACAACTACCTGACAAAAAGTTTGATTTAACATCCTTGACCTCCAGAGCTTCTAACGCCTCTCGTAACATCTTAATCAATTGAGATTCATCAATATCCTGGATTCGGGTAATTTTCTGCTCAGTTTTTTTAAATTCTTTTTGCCACTTCAATTTAAATGAAGCTAAGACTTTTTCTGCTCTCGGTATTGATTTGCTAGCAGTATCATTTTGACTAGTTGATTTAGTCTTGGTTGATGGCTCTGAACTATTAAATTCCTGAGTTTTATACCTTTCAATTAGCTGATTTCCCAGGGTCAATGTCTCCCGGGGGGTGGTTTTGCCACCAGGAAATGCTTTTGCGAGGTCTTGCCGAGTTAAAGGATAAATCGGTGAAATGGTTTTGGTTTTTTGGTCAGCTTGCTGATGTAACGGATAGAGTCGGTTTGCCCAAAGCGATTCGGCTTGCTCTAGGGGAATCCTTTTGAGCAGAATTTTATGATTAAGTCTAGCAATATTAGCGGGTTTAATTTGTTTTTGATTGCGCTTCAAAGTATTAGTAATCATGCTGATTATAATCAGCATGTTATTGGGATAGCGAGTATGAAGGGTAGAGTTGACATTAAACAGAGCTTCTAGATCCAGATAACCATCGGGCAAACGAGGGATATTATCCAATTGGTCAAAACACAGCACAATCGGCTTGGTGGATTCAGAAATTCTCCCGAAGTTGATTAAGATGTTCTGAGCATCGTCTTCGTTATCTATAGAGCCTCTGACCCCAAGGGTTTGCAGGTCATCTTCATCTAAATCTTCTCCCCTTAACCATTGATAAGCCAGGTAATCCCGTTCTGGATTAGTTAGCTCATAAAGCACTCCAAAAAACTCTTTATTTCTATGAATTCCCCCTGGATAGCTAGCTCTGAGGTCAGCAATAAACCGTTGTCGCTCATTCCGGAGCCAGCCGGTTTTTTTAAAGGCCGGGAGACTCTTTAGCCACAGCAGCAACTGAGACTCTTTTTCCCCTTCTGGGACTTTGACCAGACTGTCAACGGTTTCCCTAAGGATATAGCGCCAGATGCGATCGCTATTTGCCCAAGGACCAATATAAGCAAAAAAGGCTTTTTGATTGAACTGCTGTTTGAGCCGTTTTAACAGATAACTTTTCCCCGAACCAGGATCACCAGCCAGTAAGATAGTGCGGGGTCGATGGTCTTGAGTCACCGCACTGAGGGTGCTGGTTATCTGATTAATTTCATCTTGATGAATCGATGTGACATTAACAGCCCCATTGTCTGGATCTTCCCAAAAATTACCCGTAGTAAAGGTTACGGGGTCAAACGGATTTGGAGCTTGTTTAATTATTTCCTGGATCGTTGCCATCTCTAAAATTCCATCTATAGTTTGGAAAAGGATAGAGGATTAACAATTGGGAAGTCTGGGGTTAGTGTATTATACTTTGTCTCCTACTTTAGGATCATACTTTACTGCACCATAATGAAAAATAGCCTCCCCCCGGTATTTTGAGGAATACCAGCTTCAATTTGTTCCTCTGTATACATATTGGCTTCTTCCAAAGCACTCAGATCAATTTTATCTTCTGCTTGCAAGCTATACAGTGCTTTATCTAATTCTTCCCTAGACAAAGGGGGTTGTAACTTTTGGCGCAAATGAAACAGTGGCAAATAGTTTTCTGTACCCAGTTCTTGGTCTAAATTCTTGATAATTTGTAATATTTCTTCATTAGTAGGGGGATTGACTAGAGCTGAGATTGTAGTTGTTGAGTTTGGTAGCTGTTTCCGCAGGAAATCGATGTAATCCGCTAGCATGGTTTTAGACAGATTGATATTGCCACGACCAACGGGTTTATAATTATTTAAGAGGTACTCAATACCTGCTTCAGTAATCCAGACATCTTTGAATTTAGTTTCTGCTACTGTGATATAGCCCTGCTCTATCAAACTGTCCATGATTTCCTTGCGGGTCTTAGCAGGCTTGACGTTTGTCTTGGCCGGAGTAGTCGGTTCTGTTTCACAGGCTTTAAGAATTTTGCGCTCTTTCGTGCTCAGTTGTGAGTCAGCCTGATCTTGGTTTAGGAGTTCCTTGCCTGCATCAGTGATCTGAATTTTCGTGATTTCTGTATTAGACTCAATCAAATTGCGATCGCATAACGCCTGACAAATTCGATCTCGTTCCCCCGCTGAGGTTTTAGAATTGGGCTTGGCTTCCGTAATCGTTGCCCGATAATCCGGTTTGCTCAGTAGCTTCAGTAAAAATTTTAGTTGGCTGACTTCCAGTTCAATAGCTTCCATGTTGATTGTCGTTACCTCACTTTTGTTCAAGATTAACCTAACTGTATTCCCTATAACCACGTAGTAGTCAAGGATTTCCGCAATAGATTCTACTGTCAGCCCTCAGCGGACGGGCGATCAGCCCTTAACTATCAGCCCTGAGCAGAATTCTTATTATATAAGCCTTTCGCTACTTTTCAATAGTATCTTTATTTACGTTGTACCATACTAGGCTGAATGCTTACCGACATCAGACTTATCTCAAGTCTGGTTGAATACCCATCATTAAGGGGGCGGGGGCGCGGGGAGGATGGGAGGTTTGGGGAGATGGGGAGATGGGGAGATTTCGATTAAGGGTAATTATCCTGACATCATATCAGCTGAAGGCCGCGATTAGATTAGTATTCAGGGAAAATCCTCAAAACGCTGATACCCGAAATTCTGATAGCTGACGACCGAAGCGAAAGCATTCAGCTATCAGCCGTGAGCCCAAGGCTCACGCTTCGCGAACAGCCGTCAGCGTTACGTCACAGGCATTAAGCCTATGCCACAAAGTACCGATCTAGTAGCGTGGCCATTCCCGTAGCGTGGCTCAAAGGCCAAGGCTGATACGCGACACGCTGATACGCGACACGCTGATAGCTGAATGCTTAGCTACAGTCAATTTTCTTACCCCTACTCCCTACTCCCTACTCCCTACTCCCTACTCCCTACTCCCTATTCCCTTAATAACGTCGAGTTTTCTGAACCCCATAAACTAGACCTGTACCAATCGATAACAAGATCAATAGCCACAGGATACCACCAGGAAGAAAGGTAAGAATACCAAAACCTCTGAGCAAGTAAACCATAACGGTGATAGCGAGAAGAGCGCCAAAAAAGTAGGCAATTATCAAAGTTTCAGATTGAGAAGAGGAACTCATATATAGTAAAGGGAACAGGGAACAGGGAACAGGGAACAGGGAGCAGGGAACAGGGAACAGTAATAAATATTTTGATGTTATCAGAAATCAGCAATATTGTTTATGAGCTATTTATAAGTGCTACTTTATAGCAGTCCTATCTGATTCGTGAAATAAATTTGCTGCTTTAAGGCAGGAGGCAGAAGGCAGAAGTCAGATCATAAGGGAAAAAGAGCTATTTTTTAACAAGTCCAGTGATTTTACAAATGATTTAAGATTGCTATAGGTGGGAACAGCTTTTGAATAAAAGAGGCAAGGATTGCTTTAATCTCTGTTACGTCTGCTGTCAGGAATTCATAAAGCTGACAGCTGACAGCTGACGGCTGACAGCTTACAAATGCTAGCTCAATAATCAGTTATCATTAAAATTTACAAACATGGAGTTTGCTAAAATTGCTGCTTGAGTGCGATCGCGTACATTCAACCGACTCAAAATATGAGTAACGTGGTTTTTCACGGTCTTTTCAGAAATATACAACGTCTGAGCAATCTCTCGGTTGCTAGCACCGGTAGCAATTAGTCGTAAAATTTCCTGCTCTCTGGGAGTTAGTTCATCCCAACCCGGAGGTGGACTCGGAGTTGGGTCTCGCATTTGAGCAGCGACTTTTCTGCCTATACCAGGGCCTAACTGAGTATAACCTTTTTGCACCGCTCGAATTGACTGGGCTAATTCTTCTGGAGGGGTATCCTTCAGCAAATATCCGGCTGCTCCGCACTGTATGGCTTGGGTAACGTACTGGTCATCATCAAAGGTAGTTAGTACTAATACCTTTGTATCTGGGAATTGCTGACAAATTTCCCGAGTGGCAGCGACGCCATCCATGACAGGCATCCGAATATCCATTAGTATAACATCTGGCTGTAAAGTTTTTACCAAACTAATTGCAGTTTGTCCATTCTCGGCTTCACCGACTACCTGTAAGTCTTCTTCTAACTTCAGCAAGGCTTTTAATCCACGCCGAATTAGACTCTGGTCATCTACGAGTAAAATACGAATCATCATTAATAAAGTTATCAACTGTCAGCTGAAAATCAACCTCAAATGGGATAATTTAATAGTTCGAGATTAATGAAAATTGAAAGTCTGGGTAAAAGCTCATGTAAGCATAAACTGATAGCTGATAGCTGACCGCTGATTGCTGACCGCTGATTGCTGATAACTGATTGCTGATAACTGATTGCTGATTGCTGATTGCTGACCGCTGATTGCTGATTGCTGATTGCTGATTGCTGATTGCTATATAAATTAAACCTTTGGTAAGGGAAAATGAGCGATAATTTTGCAGCCAGCTCCTGGTGCTGTCTCAATTTTAAAGGTTCCTCCTAAGGCTTGGGTGCGTTCTCGCATTCCTTGTAAACCAAAACCGGTTGTGTTCTGGTTGAGGGAAAATCCAATACCATTATCTTTAATAATTAATTGTAAATCTGTTGCTGTCTTAATTTGGATGTATACTTGAGTAGGTTTAGCATATTTAAAGATATTTGTCAACCCTTCTTGGACAATACGGTAAACTGCGATTTTGATGTCGCCAGGGATTGAACGCTTTAGGTTAAGATGGTATGTGGGTGAGATGGCTGTGGACTTTTGGAAGTCGTCGATTAGGGATGCGATCGCATTTTCTAGAGATTGCTCTTGTAAAGGATTTAAACGCAAGGAAGCAACGGATTGACGTACATCCTTCAGAGCAGTTTTACCCAGTTGTTTCGCTTCTAATATAAATTCTTTGGCTTCAGCCGGGTCAGATTGTAATAGTCTTAAAGCTGCTTCCAAGTGTAAATTGAATACAGTTAAAGAATGTCCTAAGGAGTCATGAATTTCCCGAGCAATACGGTTACGTTCTTGCAGCGTAGCAATATCTTCAATCCGGAGGGCATATTGACGCAGTTGAGCATTAGCCTGTGCCAGGTCTTCCCGACTTTTTCGTTCTGATAGTACAGCATCCACTAATAGCTGCAAAACGATTAAAACCAATACAAATATCAAGACAGAACTCAATAAGATAAATAGTAATCGCTCCGGAATCAACCCTGTCGGTGGTGGTCTGAACACAGGAGGTGGTCTAAAGGGAGGACGATGCCTCAGAGCATGATGCTGAAATCGAACCATTTGCCTCATTAGGAATAATATCAGCGCAAATCCAGTCATCACTAAGCGACCTTGGAACTCAAAGATAAAACAGTTGCGAACAACTAATATAATTAACATCAGTTGCAACAGCCGAATGTGTCCCACTATGGACGCTAAGAGAATTACCCCAATTTCGGCGGCGGTGTAAAGTATCTTATAAATAGGCTGATTTGTTGGTAATCTCAATCCCATTAACCCAAATACTCCCAGGAAAACAAGATTGAGTAGTGGCGACCTAGGTAGCGGGGGAAAAGGAAGTTTTAGTAATTCCACCAAAGCGGTAATGATCAGCAGTATCCACTCCAGGTAGAGCAGAAATCGAATTGGGTGGTTAGTAATGTGAATAGGATGGCGCATTCACGATTCTTGTAAACAACCAATAACAAACAACCAACAACCTTAATCCATGTGTCGAAGGTAACGCAAGACCCATTGGTCATATCTAGCCCAGGACTAAAGTCCTAGAGGAATTCAGGTCTTTTGCCTCATGTGGTTTCACCCTCTCCGTTTTTAGGATAGAGACATCAAACAGAAATCAGATCACAAAATACATACTTATAAATAGCTAAAGAGTGAACATCATGAACATCAAACGCTTTTCTCTATTTGCAGGTATCGCAGCAATTACCCTCACTACTTTTCCCATGGCAGTTAACGCCGAAGGAATGCCTCCATTTTTATCCAAACTTAACCTTACTAACCAGCAAAAAGAGCAGTTTGAAAACATCCGTAACAATACTGAAGCTAAAATTGAGGATATTCTCACTCCCGAGCAACAACGGCGGTTCCAAACTATAAAAACACTGCGCCGTCAACTCCGAGAAGCAAGGGAGGGTATGAATCTCTCTCAAGAGCAGCGAGACCAAATGCGCGAGATTCACAAGTCAGCACGAGAAGATATGAGGGGTATTCTCACCGAGGAACAGCGCCAACAAATTCGTCAAGAAATGCGCTCACGTCGAGGTAAGCGCGGATTTGGAAGGTGATTTTTCTAGGAATAGATTATCTCTTGGAATACAAATTACCAACTCTCTCGATCTAACTTGTTACTTGTCAATTGTTAATCTAAAAACCATTAACAATTGACAAGTTTTCTTGTAAGCATTCAGCTATCAGCGGTCAAGCTGTCAGCACTGATCGTGATTTGGGGGACAGAGCATGTTCCGCAGTTCTAAGGCCAAAGGCCACGCTACGCGAACGGGAATCTCCTCAAAGTGCTCCAACAAAAAATCCATCACAGCCAGATGACGCAAGTCCGATGGTTGGGGCCGCAGATAATTACGACCCCGGCTAAACCAGCGCCCCACTGTCGCTACCGAACGGGAGCAAATCATGGCCATCATTGAGTGAGTCACGGGCCATTTGCTGTAAAATTCCTTTGGTGTCATCCCGAGTTGACAGGAGCTGTATTGTTTAATTAGCTCTTGCTTGGCCTGAGTTAAGGAAGCATCAGGTTTGTTCATGATGCCACCTCCAGCGCTAAAGAAAGCAAATGGTTTTCCCAGGCTATATCTGTTACTCCTTGGTGATGTTGAAAACCATGGAGATAGGAAGCTAGCCAGCTAGGGTTGAGACTGGTAGTGAGTTGCTGAATTAGCACTGCAGCAATAGCATCAGCTTCAATAGGCTGGATCGGTAGCCTGGTATGGAAGCCAGTTTCACTGCAATGGCTGAGCTTCGCGAGTAATTCAGTGATGCCAAAATCCCTAAGAGCTTGCTGATATCCATCGACCTGGGCTTTGGCACAACTTGGGTTGTGTGTCTGTGGATCCTTCTTTGGATAATTTTTCATTATTCTCGAAGGAGAGAGTTTTAAAGGGAAAAGAATACCCCGTCCTCTTAGGTCGGGGATGAATTTTAAATAGTGTTAATATAAAAAATAAGGGTCTCAAAAAAAACTGGGTATTGACCCTACCAGCTACCGACCGTGCGGGGGAAAGTTACGCCCAGGTCGATAACAGCCAATTAGGTTGTGCCTGGGAATCCCTATTCCTGCGACGGATGGGGAAGTTCAAATAAGTGGCCTTCTTGATTGCAAGAGCCAGTGGCAGACCTTGCCGGGCAAAGCTATGGGTCTGGCATCTCGCTCCCGGTTGGTTACGGCTCGTCTCGGTGGGCTTGCTGTATCAACCTATTTATGATATTATGGTAATTTTAGCCAAATATCAAGTATTTGCCTGAAATTTGCTATAGCGCTACCCATTTGGCTTATCGGTGCGCCAATGCAATAGTTTTTTGGAAACTTGGAACCGAGGCGCTGATCATGGCATTGACCATAGGTCAAGCTACGGGATGCTCCAAAAGAGCCGCTACGCGATTGGCCGTAGGCCACGCTAAAAGCGATGCTCCAAAAGAGCCGCTACGCGATCGCATTTACTGTAATTAGTCATTAATACGATTAGCCACAGATGTCGCCACCCATTTGACTTATCGGTGCGCCAATGCAATAGTTTTTTGGAACTGCTCAAAGGGTAGAGATTACCACTACTGTTATCCAGGTTAATCAGAAGGTAATTTGCAACAATCTCAAGGGGAGTGCAACGCTGTTGATTATCGTAAAACGAGGCTCTCAAAACACTTATGGTCATACCGTGAAAGTCAATAGACCATCTAGAGTAATGTATCCCCCGGATCATCCCCTACATTGTGCAGGGCAAATCATTCTAGAGTAAGAAGATGTAGATTGAAGCTGGGGAGGTTAAAAACTATATATTTGCTCAAACAGAGCATTTATAAAGTAAAAATTCAGGAAATAGGCGATCGCCACCAACCTATTTTAAGATTTATGAAGAAAAATGCTTTCCCCATGAAGCTGGGGAAGTATTGAGGATATGGAAGAATGTCTAGCTTGAACCAGATGTTGGTCTTGGGTGAGGATAGTGGTACTAATTTGACTAGTAAGTGAGTCAAGTATGTAGTGAACACTTATAAGCAATCAAGCCAAGTGAATCTGGGCTTCAAGTTTTACCTCGACACTGGGTTGTAGAGCTGAATTGAGAGATAAATCTAAGCTTAGTTATACCTTAGGAGATACTAATATAACATGGGATATCGATATATTGGTACAGATATTGACGGACCCAGGTTCAATCCAGAGCAACTGTATGTTCGGAATAGAAACCTGAACGACTTGATTGGTAATTTTTCATTTTCAGGGACTATCTATCACTTACTTACCGGCCAAGAGGCGACTCCATCCCAAGAAAAACTTCTCGATCGCTACCTTGTAAGTGCCCTGTCTTCTTTAACAGAGGATGATCCAGTCCTAGAAGTGATTCGGACTGTAGTCGCCTCAGGTGCAACGTTTTCTCAGGCCATTATTGCCGGGTTGATGGTTGAAAAAACCAAGTCCTTTGAACAGATTATCGCTGGGTTTGACCTGAATGCAATAGGACTGGATCGAGAAAGTCAAATTGGACTCTATTATGTCGGCCTAATTCCTGCCTTAATGGCTATTGCGATCGAAAGTATCCAGTGTATTCAGGGAAAAAGTTTTGACCGGAAAAATAGTGATGGTAAAAGTCTTCAATTTACTTCGGGAGATAAAGACTATATCGAAGCTTTATTTACGCTCTGTACTAACAGTAATTTTAGCAACTCAACTGAAAGAAAAATCTTCAACGATGTGATGGTTAGCTTTCATGCTGGCTGGGGTTTTATTGCTCCGACAGTTGTGTTGCCCCGGGTTGCCATCACTACCAGAGTTCCCATCTCCCAAGCGCTCGCTGCCGGTTTTACAGCTGCAGGACCTGCCCACGTGGGAGCCTGCGAAAAATCAATGGAGTTCTTCACTGCTCTCCATCAAACTATCATCCATCAATACGGTTCAGAAGATCGAGAAGCAATAGTGATTAAGCTACTGGAAGAGCGGCTTGCCAAAAAGGAAAAGATCCCCGGTTTTGGGCACCCGGTATTTAAGGTAGATCCAAGAAGCCATCGTCTACGTTCAATTATAGCGGAGATCGAGCTGCAATCAGATTTTATTGAACTTTATGATATTACAGCTCAGTTTTTTAAAGAGAAACTGGCAATTTATCCAAATATTGATGGTATTACCGCTCCTATATTGTTGTCTTTGGGGATGATGCCACCCTATGGAACAGGACTATTCCTCTGTGCACGTAGCTCTGCAATGGTTGCTCATATTCTGGAGCACAAAGAGAAACCTCCTTTTGGTGCCACGAGTAAAGAGCTTCGTAAATGGTATAGTCAATGGTATGGTCCAATGGCTGTTGGTGTAGACTGAGCCTAAATTATTTGTACAACTCTTCTGGAGGATAAGCGCTAAAATTCCTGGATAATTAGGTGGGTATAAATAAACGTTAAAACTCAGAATTTCAGAATGAAGCTGGAAAACTGTAGTCAAGATGTTTTCACCATTGTGACTATCAATCGCTATTTTACGGATAATTAAACCCACCTAATTAGTAAAGAATTGAATAAGCTTTTGTTGTATAAATCATTTAGGATTGCTATAGTAAGTACCAAAGAGCCAAAATAACTATTTGTGAGAGCAGATGAAAAGTAAAGAAGCCAGTGAAACAGCTATCTCTAAAGAATGGTGGGTCTTATTGGCTGTGAGTTTAGGAACATTTCTGTTCTCCCTAGATGTTCATATTGTAAATTTGGCTTTGCCAACACTGGTAGAAGATTTCCATAGCGATTTTGCTACGGTTGAGTGGGTTCCCCTAAGTTATTCCCTAATGCTGGCAGTCCTGGTACTTTGTGTGGCTCGATTAGGGGATATGTGGCGCAAGAAATTGCTCTATATAATCGGACTCACAGCATTTGCCATAAGTTCATTGGTATGTGGAACCGCTACCACAATATACTTATTGATTGCAGCACGGATATTTCAGGGGCTTGGGGCTGTGTTTATTGCAGTACTAACCCCTGCGATGGTGACTGAGGTGTTCCCCAATGAAAAGCGAGGATTCGCTTTGGGGATCGTTGCTAGTACGGGTTGGGCTGGTGTGTCATTGGGACCGACGCTAGGCGGTTTACTCATAGAGCATTGGGGATGGCGTTCAGCTTTCTTGATTAACGTGCCCATTTCTTTAATTGCTATGGTCTTGGTGATTGTATTAGCTCCAGGGGGGACCAGTCATTCAGGTCAAAAGTATTTTGATTTTGGGGGAGCTTTGATTTTGGCGATAACGTTAACCTGCTTTTTACTCGGGATGACGCGCTTACAAGAAGGGGATTTAGGTGGTAATATAACTTTGATTTTCCTGGCGGTCGCGGTAATTGGTTTCGTGAGTTTTTTGTTGTCTCAGAAAAAATCTGCTCAACCCTTGCTTAACCTTAGTTTATTCCGAACCCTGGAATTAAGTTTAAGTCTAATTTTAAGCGTATTTTGCTATACTTTTGTCAATGCAGTCGTTTTTATTTTGCCTTTTTTTCTAGAACTAGTTAACCATTATTCAGAGCAAAAGGTTGGCTTATTAATAGCAGTCATCCCTATATTAGGAATATGTGTAGCCCCTGTAGCAGGCTCCCTAGCAGATCGCTTTGGCGAAAGAAGCATTAGTACGATCGGAATGACATTATTATTAATTGGCTGTTTGGCGATCGGCACCTTTAGCGAAGAGTTGACTGTTAAGGGCTATTTATTGCGGATAATTCCCTTTGGAATCGGTTACGGTTTGTTCCAACCCCCTAACCAAAGTGCCATTATGGGCAGCGTACCTCCACAATATCTCAGTGTTGCCTCTGGACTCTGGTTCTTTTCACGAGCCTTAGGTCAGGTTATGGGTATAACGCTGATTGGCATTCTGTTTTCCCGTTTATCTGCTAGCCAACTCCAAGTAGACACCCCATTTTCAGTGACAACAGCGCCAGTTGAGGCTTTAGTGTTTGGAGAACAAGTAAGTTTTCGCATTGTCTCTGCAATTCTTGTGATTGGGCTAGTTATATGTGGATTCCTATGGCAGCGGCAAAATCAAAGGCTAAGAATAAATCGGACTTAATTAGTTTTAATATCATGTCCGGTTGAATACTTACACTAGGCGGAAATCGAAGGCAGAAGTAAAAGAGTAAGGTGTAATCCCAGAAGGTTTTTTATCACTAATTATCCGGACATGATATTATTATTTTATCAAAAAACTATCTCCCCTATGGATTTATCGGTGCGCCAATGCAATAGTTTTTTGGAAACCCAGAACTAGGCGCTTTGACTGATAATGGGATTGACTATAGGTCACCCTACGCGAACGCATTTACTGTAGCTAATAATTAACTTTGATGTGGCCACCCACAGTCATTATTGATGCGTCAATGCAATAGTTTTTTGGAAAGCCGCAACGGAGGCGCTTTGCCTCGAATGCGATTGATCATAGGTCACGCTACGGGATGCTCCAAAAGAGCCGCTACGCGATTGGCCGTAGGCCACGCTAAAAGCGAACGCACTATACAGAATTTTTTCCCTGCTCCCTGCTCCCTGCTCCCTGCACCTAGACCTAGTAATTAATACCTAAAATCCTATTCCTTGCATCTTCTCCAAAATTCTGTTATATTAACAGTATCGTTAACGCAATGGTTAACCACCCATGATGATTTCTACCGCACAAGCCGCCGATTTACTAGGTGTTTCCGCCACTCGCGTCCGTTACCTTCTGAGCAAAGGCAGAGTGAAAGGAGCCTATAAAGTGGGTAGAACTTGGGTGATTCCTCTGTTTGATGGCATGCCAGTAGTTACTCCTGGCACTCGCGGTCCAAAGCGGAACTGGTCAAAGCGCAGAGAGTACACTAAGGCTGTGATTCATGTTAATCAAAGGGTAATTCGGAAAAATCTCACGACGGGAGAGCGCAACCCTGTGATTACCGTCAAACGAGGCTCTCAAAACACTTATGGTCATACCGTGGAAGTCAATGGGCCCTGTCGAGTGATGTATCGCCCCGATGATCCCCTCAAATGTGGAGCAAGGGTGTGGATTGAGACTATCTCTGATTTTAAAGTTATTTGATTTGGTAACAGCTTACCTGACTAGACATCTACCTGATTAGACTAGGAAACGCTATACTCCAGAGAAACATCCTCACTGGTATGGAAAATACCAATTAAAGGATTAGGGAAGTCGAAAGGGTATGGGTGATCGGATGAAACGCTTTTATTTATATTCAAGTTTGTTGATTGCTAGCTTCTTCCTACTATTGCTTGGGGAGGAGGGATTAGCACTTATTGTCAAAACCAATCGTCGATTGTCAGGTTTTTCCGTAGATAGCCGCAACTATATTTATCTGGAAAGTGCTAGAAACCATGTCACAAAGGTTCCTACTGCCAAAATCCAAATTATCGATGTAGCCACTAACGCTTGTGTCAAGAAGGGTTGTCTAGAAACTAACTATAACTACTCGGATTCCAATCTCACTCCTAAAGACGCTGAAGATAGCTTACTAAGGAAAACCCAAAGAATAAGACGGAGCTTAGGACTCAATCAACTAAAAGTAGGACTAAAACTGCCAATTATTGAGCGTTCCATTGAACCTAATGGCACTGAGACGGTTAAGGTCTTGGTGGATAAAGAAAAAGACCCACTAGAGATTCGTTTAGAACAAATTTATATTCCCTCGGTTTTATCTGGAGGAATGTCTGATATAGACCGGGCTTCAATGCAGCTAGTCATGAATTACAATTATCGCCAACTGACCCTAGGTAAACTGAACAATTACCGTGAAGCTATCAGGAAATATTCCATCAGAGAAGTTCGTTTATCCCCCAATAGACAGAACATAGTTGTACTGATCAATCTCCACCAAGCCACCTATAACGCTGACTTTCAGACAACCTTTGTTCAGAGTTTTCCCATCTAAACTACGTAGCATTCAGCCGTCAGCTGTCAGCCGTGAGCTTTTAGCTCACGCTTCGCGAACAGCTCAAAATAAACCTTCCGTAGCGTGGGCAAACATGATAATTTAAAGGTGGGCTTGACCCATTAAGAATTAAATTCGCCACGGGTCGCACCTAATAGTTCGAGATTAATCAGAATTTAAAGTCTGGGGAAAAGCCCTTGGCCACGCTACTTGAGATGCTTTGTGGCACAGGCTTTGGCCTTGGCCTTTCGGCCACGCTACGCGAATGGCCACGCTGTGCGAACGACGCTGAGACTTTCCCCATAAGCTGTTCGCGTAGCGTGCGCGTAGCGCATAAGCTGATAGCTGATAGCTGATAGCTGAAGGCTTGCCTTTTGCCTTCTAACAGCTCAGCGGTGAAGCGTACCATCAGGCATAATTGCCCCACTGATAAAGGTATTGCTCAAGTCAACATCACTCAGGTCTACCCCAGCTAGTTTAGCATCCTTAAGTTGTGCCCCATGGAGATTAGCACCACTTAGAGTGGCCTTGGTTAAGTCAGCACCAATTAAATTTGCCCCTAACAGGTCAGCACCTGTCAAATTAGCCCCTGCTAAGTTTGCCTGACTCAGGTTTGCCCCCCAAAGGTCAGCTTGACTGAGATTAGCCCCACTTAGGTCAGCTTGACTAAGGTCAACTCCTCCTAAGTTGACTCCACTCAAATCTTTCCCTGACAGGGAAGCAACAGGCACAATGCAATATGCTCCCAACTTACTAGGGTCAAACCCTTCCGGAAATTGAGTAGTTTGGTTATAGAGCGATCGCTCAAATTTAGCATCTTCGAGATTAGCACAGCGCAGATCTGCACCAAGCAAATTTACCTTACTCAAGTTAGCTCCCCCGAGATCAGTCCCACTTAACTCTTGATCTGAAAATGATACACCGGGGGCAATTAAGTAGGCTCCGTGTTGGCTGGGGTCAAACCCTTCCGGAAATCGAGTGGCTTCATCGTAGAGCGCTCCGAGCAAATTGACTCCTTCGAGATTAACCGAGAAAAGATCTGCCCCGAACAGGCTGACTTTGCTCAAATCTGCCCTACTCAAGTCAGCTCCTCTGAGGTCAGCCCTCTGAAGATTTAGCCCAAACAGAGACACATCCGGAGCAATGAGATATGCGCCATGGGCTGTGGGGTCAAAATCTTCAGGAAATTGAGTCTGTTGGTTATAAATTGCTCCTTTGAGGTTAACCCCTTCGAGATTAGTGGCCGACAGATCTACTCCAAACAAGTTAACTCTCCTTAAATCTGCTCCCCTGAAATCCGCGCCACTAATTAGGCTCAACCATAAGTCCGCTCCCCGCAAATCCGCTTCCTGTAGATCGGCTTCTCGTAGATCCGCTTCCCAGAATTGAACTCCTCTTAAATTGGCTTTCCTTAAATTAGCTCTAAGCAAAGATATACCAAAAAAGTGACCCTGACTCAGGTCAACTTGGGATAAGTCTGCTTCGCTTAAGTCCACGCCACTGAGGTTTGACTGACTCAGGTTAGCCATTGGTAGAGATACACCAGGAGCAATTAAATGTGCTCCTGCCTTCACTGGGTCAAAATCTTCAGGAAACTGAGTGGTTTCGTCGTAGAGTATACCGCTCAGGGTTGCATTTAGAAGCTTAGCACCCTTCAGGTTTGCCCCCATCAGATTGGAGCGGCTCAAATTAGCTCCTGTTAGGTCAACATCCTGTAAGTCAGCCCCAATCAAGCAAGCACGGGTTAGATTAGCTTGTTTGAGATCAGCGCCTTTGAGGTTAGTTTTCCACAGGTCAGCTCTAGTCAAATTCGCACCGCTTAAATTGGTATCACTGAGATCTACCCCACTCAATTTAGCTTCTGTTAGTAAAGCCTCAGGGGCAATTAAATAAGCTCCTGCCTTGGTAGGGTCGAAATTTGGCGGAAACTGAGTGGAAAAATTGTATAGTGTAGTATGGAGGTTAGTTAAGTGTAGAATAGCTTCGCTCAAGTCTGCCTGACCCAGATTAGCACCACATAGAACAGCTTGACTTAAGTCGGCTTCCCTCAAATTAGCTCCCCAGAGATCAGCGCTACTGAGATTAGTGCCAGTAAGAATTGCTTGACTCAGGTCGGCTCGCCATAAAACTACCCGTTCCAGATTTACCTGGCTGAGGTTGACTTGACTTAAGTCAGCTCCACTAAAATCTCTTTCCCCAAGAGAATATTGTGACTGAATGTCCTCAGTATTCATATTGTTTACGATAGTTTAAATTTAAAAATATTCCAAATTAATTATTAGATAATACCTCCTGTTCCCAATTCCAAATTACATAGCCTTTATCGATATGAGTAATTACTATTTTATCCAGCTGATCAGCTACCTTAGACAAGATAGCGATCAGTTGTTCTTGGGTTTTTTCTAATCGTAAAAAACTGTAGTATTGACCATCAACGTTAATGGCTAATAAGCGTCTGCTTAAATGAGGTACGTTAATCCAGCAGATTTGGTAATCCTGACGGGATTTAATAATATGACTGGAGGATAATTCCAAATCCTGAAGGAGAGCAAGAGCAGGAACAGGGGAAGCTCCGAGTTGAACTGAATTATTGTTTTGGGATTCAGGGTAAAACTTGAGTTGGTTGGCATTTACAGCCATCCCTCTAGTTTGAGCTACTCTATTCCGTTTAAACTGAATAACTTTATTGGTTGCAACAACACCATAGGGTTGTTCAACAGCAAACGATTGAGTGTTAGGAGGAGTTAGTGCTCGACCTCTGACCCAATCATCGGTCTGGGTAAGAGCTATTGCTGAAACATCTGGTTGGTATTCTGGAACATCTGGTTCATCCTCTGGTTCGGATTCGGCTTGGTTGAGGGATTGGATCTGCTGGAGGAGTTGTCTGTTGTTTTCTCTGACTGATGCTTGGTATTTTTGCCATTGCCTTCCCACTTCAACAGTGCCAAGACCAGCTAACACACTCACTAGGATGGCAACGCCAAGATAAGGAATTGCTAAATCCTTATGGTCTTCATGGAAGATAGGTTTAAGTTCGACGTTGAAAAACGGTTTAACTTCAACAACGATTGGTTTTGATTTGTTGAAAACAAACGGTAAGGTCAAACTAGAAAATATCGTGCTGGAGATAACTACAGCTGGTAGTAAGAGATTAATTAAGGGGTAATTGGTCATCTTTAACCGCTGCAAGCAAGAAATTGGGTAAAGCGATGCAGAGGTGCGACCCGTGGCGAATTTAATTACGGGTCAAGGGCACCTAAGCGGTCTTGGGAGAAACCCCTACTCGCGCTTTGCATCAATAAGTGATCTGTTAAATTGCGGTAGTCTTGCTGCTTACTGAAGAGGGCGGCTTTGTTGCTAGCAAATCGCCTCAAAGCAGGTGATTTAATCGGGATATAATAATAAAATGCATATTATATCATTTAATCCCAATTAAATTATGTAGGGTCTGACCCCCAATTTATTTTAGCAGCGGTCTCGTATAATATGTCAATTTAATTGACAATTTAATATATCTTAATATATGAAGCACCACCACCTGCCTAAGGGCGAGGTGGTGGTATCCAAGTAGGACACTCTTCTCGATAGAGACAGCTACCCGTATACTCGGAAACCGCGCTTCTCGGTGAACAGCAGGGACTTTTGCCATACTGAACCTCGTTCTCATTTCCGGCTAGAGCCTATAGAAACAAATTCTGTATTTGGTTATGTATCGTTATTTGGCGCAAGCTCCCTACTTTTCTAATCGGGCGACACCAAGACTTAAGAGTTACGAACTTGGCTACATCGGTCTTATATCTACCCTTAATTCCCAGCTTTCTTGGTCTGGAGGGTAATAGTGCCAAAGTAGTTAAGCAAATTATACCACAAATGCCAACCCACTTCCCTTGCGCCCTAACCACCACTTGCTATCGCGAAGATGGTGGAATGCGGGCTGATTGTCCGTTCAATTCCAGAGCAAGAGTAGTCAGCTTACGCCCTACGCACATGCTGCTCTTGCCAGCACTGACCAGGGCATTGCTGACTATCGTTTGGGATACCAAGTAGAGTTGGGTCAGTTACCAATTACCCATGACCCATGACCAATTACCGATTACCCTGAATCATTCCACAATTGGGCAACGCTTCATTTCGCTCTAATTCTTTGCAAAACAGTAATGCCTAACAGCAAAATGATACCCCCTGTCGTGGCATAGATCACCCTAGGAGTCATATCTTGTAGTTTCATCGCTAGCCAGTTAGACACTAAGGTAATGCCCCAAAGGATAAGGGCAACATAGCGCTGGGAAAAACCAAAGGCTAACAAGCGGTGATGTAGGTGGTCTTTACCTGGGGTAGTTAGAGGGTTTTTACCATTGATCAACCGTCGCACAAATACCTGAGTAGTATCTAGAACTGGCAATAGCAAAAACACTACTGGAGGGACTAGGGCAAATACCGTAGTCACTTTTAAAGACCCTAAAATGCTGCTGGCAGCTAGTACATACCCGAAAAAGTACGCACCTGCATCTCCCATAATAATGTGGGAAGGATGGAAGTTATGGCGCAAAAAGCCAAGAGCTGACCCCCCTAGGGCTGCCAGAAGCAATGTTGCTGCGGCACGACTGGGAAACTGAGCTGAAACCGCTAACAGGCTCATAGCAGTAATAAAGCTGACCCCTGCTGCTAAACCATCCATCCCATCCATAAGGTTAATGGCATTAGTAATACCCACAACCCATAGAACCGTAAGTAACATGGAGAGTTGGACATCAATCGGAGTCCCGAAGGTGGCTTTAATCCCTGCACCACTAGCCACTAACAACAGGGCAGCAATAATTTGAACCGACAAGCGTACATAGGCAGGCAAACCAAATTGATCATCAATAAAACCTACCAGTACCAGAACCGAGCCCCCCAGGAGAATAGTCAGCACTTGAGCTAACACCCCTTCGATGACAATCGGTCTAAGGAGAGTAGCTAGTACCAGTGCAGCTACGACTCCGGTATAGATAGCTAAGCCTCCTGCATTGGGTAAGGGTTCTTGGTTAAGCCGCCGAGCATTGGGTTGGTCAGCCCAACCAACCTCCAAGGCAAATGAGCGTAAAGTTGGCATCAAGCATCTAGTCACTGCCCATGCCAATCCGAAAGTTAATATGACTGCCAGCCAGCCACTTCCCCTAGGGTTGGCAATTCCGAGGGACTGTAGGAAGCTGTACACATCTATCTCCCAAGTCACGTCCACACTGCAAAATTGTAATCGCTATGGATAATATTAAGCTCATCTTGTAAATAAGGTACATGGGCAGAAGCACATCAGCAGGAAAAAGCGATTAGCACTTAGGGATTAGGTAAGCATTCAGGTCAGTTATCAGCTAATGGGCTGCGCGCACGCTACTTGAGGTGCTAGCAGGCGCTTTAACTGCACGGGGTGGGTACAGAAAAACGAGTATGGATTTTCAACCAGCCGTATCAGCACCCCCCAACTTTTTTACTACCGACTGTTGATTAGCTGACGGCTGACCGCTGATAGCACCTCAAGTAGCACCATCTGTAGCGCATATGCTTACGGGATTAGGGGTTAGGGGTTAGGATTTTCCTCCTGAACTAACTCAATGTACTGACTATCGATCAGAAATGCTCCTCTAGAAAAGCGAACACCCCAGTATCCTCCTGGACGTCGGTCGAGGATTACTCCCTCTTCCCCAACTTTAATCACATCAGGAGGTCGTAACATGGGCATTGGTTCAGCAGTTTTGACGTAGCGTGGTAATGTAATTACTCTTACGCGATCGCCAACGTTAAAGTCTTGAGACATTGGTCAGTCAAAAAAGGTTATGGGGTTGAAGGTTGTTCGCGAAGCGTGGCCTATTGGCCAAGGTTATGGGGTTAAAGGTTGAAGGTTGAAGGTTGAAGGTTGAAGGTTGAAGGTTATGGGGTTGAAGGTTGAAGGTTATGGGGTTGTTCGCCTTTGGCGTTCGGTGTAGGGTAGGTTCTTTGGTTGAATGTTGTTCTTGCCCAGGCGTCCCTTGTAGTATAGGTTGGAGGTTGTCTGGATTAACCTTCAAGCTGTTAACCTTCAAGCTGTTAACCTTAAACCTGTCAACCTTCAACCAGCCAACCTTCAACCTTCAACCAGCCAACCTTCAACCTTCAACCAGCCAACCTGTTAACCTTGGCCAAAAGGCCACGCGATCGCGTTCAACCGGCCAACCCTAGGGTGCTTGCCAAATACGCTGGTGGTATTTTTCCAAATCTTGATAGGGGTCTGGAGTATTGTGATTATGCTGGTGAGAGTGGTGGTGGTGGTGATGCCCGTGGTGATGGTGGTGGGAGTGTCCGTTGTCAGCACCATTACCAATCGCTGCTAGGCGGAACTTACACATCTCACAATTCATCTGCACTTGCCCCAACTGAGCCTCGATTTCTCGGTCCCTGAGCACAGATAGCAGCTGAGGCTGAATTCCCATTTCTGGTAAACAGGTCAAGGGAATCTCTGGATAAAGTTTCTGCTGCTGAGCTGTGATATCAAAAATCTTTTTTACTAAAGCCCCGGTAAATAGGAAGTAAGGAAGTACTATAATATGCTTAGGTTGGTAGAGTCGGGCGCGACGGAAGCCTTCTTCTAACCGAGGATGGGTAATGCCAATAAAGCAGGTTTCCACAGTTTTATAGCCACTGCCTTCCCAGAGCATGCGAGCCATTTTGTAAACATCACCATTAGCATCAGGGTCACTGGAGCCACGACCAACAAATAGAAGTACTGTGTCCTTTTTTAAGGCTAGAGGTTGTTGTGTTGAAGGTTCTAGATGGGAACGTTCACCGTTCAACTGGCTAACGGGTAACTCTGGTTGGGGTTGGTCAAGTTTGGCAAGCCGTTGCCGCCATAAATCCAGAATTCCCGTAGTAATTCCAAAATGACGCCCGTAGTGAAATTTGACTTGGGGATATTTTGCCCTTGCCCGGTCTAACTCGTTAGTAACATCAAATTTATTGTGGCGAGCTGCAAACAGTAAAATCGGTAATACAGTCAATTCTGTATAACCCTGCTGGACACAACTCTCTACTCCTTGTTGAATAGTTGGACCAGTCAGTTCCAAAAAACAAGGCACTACTGGCCGAGAACGGTTCAAGGTTTGATAGGTGTGGGCAAAATCAAGGAAAGTCTGACGCCCATCGGGGTCTCTAGTGCCGTGACCAACCATTAATAAAGGGCGTTTTAGCGGTAGGGGAGATAGGGACAATGACTCATCTGTGACATCGATCTTCATACTTCATCCTTGATCATTCATAGCTCATACTTCTACGTCATACTTACATAATTAATTTTATAAAGGGCATTTTAGTGGTAGGCAGGTTAAGGACAATGACTCAGAGGTAACATCGATCTTGTTCCTCTGTGTAATGGCTTAATCTCTTGATTACCGACCCTTTACCTTATTGCCTTAAGGTAGGGAAAGTATCCACCAGAGTTGCCCCTATGCACCAATTTTCGAGAGCAATTCTACAGAGAAAGCAGCAAGAGCCAAAGGTTAAACGCCGATTGCATTTCTACGCTAGGGGTGAGCAGATCCCTCTAGTAGCACAGGGTGTTTGGGAGGTAGACGAAGGCCGAGTCCAGCTGAGTACCCTTTCCCCAGAAGGGGAGGAGATATGGTTGGGTTGGGCAGAGTCTTCTGCATTCTTTGGCAATTGGTTTTCTGTGCTGTCAAGTTATCAGGCAATCGCCCTAACTGATGTCCGTCTCAAATGGTATTCTTTAGCCGAAATCAACAATTCTCCCTATATAGCCCAAACTATTTTACCCCAACTAGTGCGTCGGATGCGACAGACAGAGATCCTGTTAGCAATCTCGGGTCAGCGCCGGGTTGAGGTACGCTTACAACATTTACTATTGCTGTTAAAACGGGAAGTTGGTGAGCCAGTAGCAGAGGGTATTCGGATTGGAATGCGTCTTACTCATCAGGATTTAGCTAATGGGATTGGAACGACGCGGGTTACAGTTACCCGACTGCTCAGCAAGTTCAAGAATGAGGGAGCCATTACTATTGATAGCGATCGCCACATTATCCTAAAGCACGACAGCTTTACAAATGTAGCAGATTGGTGATATTATGCTCAGATTAACAGATATCTTGGGCTGAAACTAGAAAAGCGCGGCATAAAGTAAGTTAGCTATTCGGCTGATGTGGCGTTGCAGCCCCGATTAAGTCCTCAAACCTACTCCCTAGGGGAGAGCTTCAATGTGCGCTAGTTCAGCCCATCTATCTGGAATCCTGATCACTTGTGTTCTTCAGGAGTAAGAGGCCTGTCTCTCGAAGCGATTTCAATTCCACCAGCAAACGGTCAACTACCAGCACGATTGGTCGTAGCTTTACACGGTTGGGGTGCTAATGCTCAAGCTGTGGCATCTCTAGTGCCATTGTTAAACTTGCCCAACACCCAATTTTTAATTCCCGATGCTCCTTTTAGTCACCCTCAGGTAACTGGTGGCAGAATGTGGTACGACTTGTCAAGAGACGACTATCGGAGATTAGAAGAAAGCGAAGAGCGCTTGAACTACTGGCTCCATTCTCTCCAAGGTTTTACAGGTATTCCCCTGTCCTCGACAATTTTGTGTGGCTTTTCTCAAGGTGGGGCAATGGCTCTAGATGTAGGGTTAACCTTACCCCTGGCAGGTTTAGCCTTATTGAGTGGCTATATGCATCGAACCCCTCAAAAGGTTGATTCATCCTTGCCGTCCATTCTAATTGTTCATGGTAGACAAGATACGGTTGTTCCTTTAACTGCTGCTAACCGGTTACGAGATTATTTGCTCAACTTGGGAGCAGCAGTGCAGTACAGAGAATTAGATATGGGTCATGAGATTTCATCAGAGCTTTTAGAATTGCTCCGGGAATTTATTATATTCAATAGATAGTGAACAGAGATGCTCAATATCCTAACTTCTGTGGAATCCCTTTAAAATAGAAAAAACATTATAAAAAACATTATAAAACATTAATTGGGCAAAACACCTCAAATAACTATGACTGTAGTTAATATACCTGTTGAAACAAGTCCCATAGTGTTGAAAATTCCGACTGTGTTAAGTTCCCTTGTAGTTGGTCAAACCATTGCTGTTTAATGTTCCCCATTCCCAGTTCGTAAGCATTCAGCCGTGAGCCTTGGCCTATGGCCACGCTACGCGAATGGCTCACGCTAGTTGAGGTGCTGTCAGCCGTCAGCTTAAAATAAAATTCAAAGTCTGGGGATTTACCCTTGGCCTTGGCCTTTGGCTGATAGCACCTCAACTAGCACCTCAAGTAGTCCATAGGCTGATACTTGAGGTGCTGATAGCTGATAACTTACCCCTGTTCCCTGGTTTGATCAGTAATTCAGAGGCACAATAGTGGTGCTCAAACCATAACTACTGAGTAATTTCAGCACCCGATCAATATTTTCGAGGGTTGTGAACAATCCGGCTTGCATCACAGTTCTTCCTTCAAAGGAGGTCAGGAAAGAATCGGGAATTAGCGATCGCATTAAATCTTGTTGCTGCTCACTCTCAGCATTTACCAAAATCCGGTAACCCTGACTGGGTAGAGCTGAAGTAGGATTATTCTCTTGAGGTCCCCTTTGTTCCGAGTTTGATTGGGTACTTGTAGAAAACACTGGAATTGAGCTACCTGAATTGGAGCTAGCACTAGTATCTTGATTACTAGTATTTTGATTAACCGGTGTACTGATCTGACTAGACATTGACATCATAACGTTAACCTCCTCAGTCGAGGCTGCTGCCGGTGTTGGTTTTGACCTGTCACTTGACGCATCAATCACTTCCTGTGACGGTGAAGCTGTAGTAAAACTGCTAGAATCCTCTCCTGGTTTAGGTGAAGATGTTGGTTCCTCAAAAGATGACTGCTCCTGATTTTGAATAACTTTCAGAGTTAGGGGTGTCAGGGGTTGAGAATGTGAACGTTGAGTCCTAGCATCAGAAGGCTGTTGGGTTTGAGAGGTTTCCTGACTCTGAGTTTGGGACCTTGCTGCTGGTCTAGAAGATTCAGTACTTGCAGAATTATTTAGTGCTGCGTCTTTGCTGATGTTATCAGTCGAGGTAGATGCCTGAGACTCCAAACTCGATGGAACGGGAAATGAAGCTGCTGAGACCTGAGCAGATGTCGGTTCCTTTGTAGGTTCCTTCTCGGCAGGTGGTTGGGATGGGACGACTTGGCTGGGGGTGGTTGGATTCTCCTGAGAATTAGGCTTAGTCTTCTGTGAGTTATTAGAGTTTTCTGCCATGACAACGGCTTGGTTATCAGAAGCATCAGGTGTACTGGCTGGTTTACTAACAGCTGGTTTACTAAAAGCTGGTGTTTCAACCTCCGACTTTTGAATGATATCGTTTTCAGTTTTTACTGAATTAACCTCACTTTTAGTTTCCTGCCCTAGCTGATTACCAAAAGCAATCACAGTAGGCTCAGACTCCTGATTGTTAATGTCAAACCGCCCATTGCCTCGAAATGTATTGTTTAATTTATTGTTTAATGTATTGTTTGTTGATTCTGGTGAATTTCCCCAATCCGGATTAGCTCCGACCTTGAGGACTAATCCATCCAGTTGGGAATTTTCAATGAGGTTATTCTGGAAAAATGGTTGAGCATTGGTTTCAACCACTACCCCATTTTTATTGCCAGTGATGCGATTATTAACGATATGGGGTGCAACGTTTTCGGCAATCAGAATTCCTAAGTCATTATTTTCAAATACATTGTCATCCACTTGAGTGTTTGAGGTTCCGTAAATACTGAGCCCATTGCCTTTATTGTTGTAGAAGTAGTTACTGCGAATTGTTGGTGTACTATTTCCCTCCACAGCAATCCCACTTTTGGTATTCCCAGTTAAGGTATTGTCTTCCACTAAAACCGAACCGACTTCCAGCCACAAACCATAACCTTCTGGATTAGTATTGTTAAGGGTCACGCCAGAAATAATCGTTTGGTCAGCACCTACGATTAGGACATCGTGACTAGCAGCCGTGGCACTAACAAAGGTACCACCGCCGCGAATCACCACATCGTGACCTCTAGTGCGGGGGTTGCCCTGTAGCTTGATACCGGGTTTCAGAAGTAGGGGGAAGGTTTCACCCATGTCACTGCTGTAGATACCGCTAGAGAGTACAATCACAGTATTGGCCTGGGCAGCTTGTAGCGCCTGAGTGATAGTTTTCAACGGTGAATCCTGGGTGCCATCACCACTACTGTCGTTTCCGGTAACTGGGTTTACAAACAAAAATTTTCTTTCTATGGTAAGATCCAGGTTTCTTGCCCGATCATCCTGAGTTGATTGGGCTAAAGCCGTGGTTCCTCCTAATCCTAGTGGCACCATTGTTGAAGGGATAGCTTGGCTGAAGATGCTAAAGGTTAATCCCAGCAAAATCGTTGTCACTGGTAACCCAAGATCAAAGCCTCTAGGCTGATGTTGGTGATGGCAGTGGGAATGATTGGCCTTCGGCCACGCTACGGGATTGGAAATAGTTAATTCTATGGTGTGAATTCTGATCAAACTCATGGCTGTTCTCCTTTGGTCCAATGTTCATGGAATTTGACATAAGAGTTGAGTTGAATGTCAAGCTTGATCGTATCCATAAACTAGGATATTTGTAATCTATTTGTAATCATTTATCACTTGAAATGTGTCCGTTGCTAAATGTTACTGACCGGATAAACAAGCTTTCCATCCACTGTTAGGATAGAGAATAATGGAGTAGTTAGTAATGGATGACCAACACAGCGGCATTATGGGTCAAAAATCGGCGATCTGCCGAATTTTGGATGCAAATTTAGACCGAGCTAGAGAAGGCTTGCGAATTATTGAGGAGTGGTGCCGCTTTGGTCTCAACAGCGCCCAGATGGCTGGGGAGTGCAAGGAAATGCGCCAGGAATTAGCCCGTTGGCACAGCTCAGAAATCAGGATCTTCCGAGATACCTCAGGGGATCCAGGGACTGGACTAACTCATCCCCAGGAAGAACGACGTTCGAGCATTCAGCAGCTTTTACAGGCTAATTTGTGTCGGGTTCAAGAAGCACTACGGGTGTTGGAAGAATATGGTAAACTATACGATGCTCAGATGGGTATAGCCTTTAAGCAGATGCGCTATCGGGTTTACAGCCTGGAAAGCCATTTACTGGGATATCAGCGTCATCAGTTGCTGGAGCGATCGCATCTCTACTTGATTACATCCTTGTCAGACCAGTGGTTTGCCAAAGTAGAGGCTGCCCTCCAAGGTGGACTAACCTTAGTACAGTACCGGGAAAAACAAGCAGATGATGGGGACAGACTTGCCGATGCTCAGAAACTGTGCCAGCTGTGCCATCACTACGGTGCTTTGTTTATTATGAATGACCGGGTAGATTTAGCTCTAGCAGTGGAGGCTGATGGAGTTCATATCGGACAACAAGATGTACCAATTTCCTTAGCACGGCAGCTACTCGGCTCCCAGCGTATCATTGGTTGCTCGACTACTAACCCTGATGAACTACACCGGGCAATTGCTGAAGGAGCAGATTATATTGGTGTTGGACCGGTCTATGAAACCCCTACTAAACCGAGTAAGCCAGCAGCTGGTTTGGATTATGTCAAGTATGCTAAAGAGCATGCTACAATTCCATGGTTTGCAATTGGGGGAATTGATCCAAACAATTTAAACTATGTCTTGGATGCCGGAGCTCAACGAGTGGCAGTTGTCCGGGGGATCATGGAGGCGGAACAACCAACTCTAGTGACTCAATATTTCCTGTCCCAGCTCAAACGAGAGCACACTCTTCGATCTCTTGAAGCTGGGGTTTCTAAACCCTAATGTCAGAAAACTTGATAATAGTTAGACATGTTAGGTAATAAGTAATGGTTACTAATTTTTAATAGCTTGGTGGTGAATATTAGCTGATGATGTCTAACAACACAACTCAAATTACCCTTGAAGTTAATGGTGAATCCCGTACCTGCTCTTGTGACACTAAACTACCCCAGCTATTAGAACAGCTAGGCTTAAATCCGCGCCTGGTGGCAGTAGAATATAATGGTGAAATTCTCCATCGGCAGTTTTGGAACCAGACTCAAATGCAGGAGGGAGACCAGCTCGAAATTGTCACGATTGTTGGCGGTGGTTGACTTCTCGGAGCCATTTGAAAATCTCCCCATCAATCTTCTTGATGATGGGTTTCCAATCGGACTTGATATCACTAAAGCCAACAGTCAAAAACAATCAAACACAAATTAACTCAGGAGTTAACGAGTAGGGGAGTTTGAGGGGACGAAATTCCCCACCCGTCGCAGGGATGGGGAATTTCGTCCCCTCAATTAGCTTGACATGTTACTGTGATATATATATAATAGTAACAAAGGTCGATAAAAGAGGTTAGCGCAGTGAAACATAAAGCCGTCAAACTCAGGATTTATCCCACTCAAGAACAGGTTCATATATTAGCCCAACATTTTGGGTGTGCTCGCTGGTGGTGGAACTATGCACTAAATCAGTGTATAGAAACCTACAAGGAAACTGGCAAAGGCTTGAAACAATCTGCACTTAACTCTATGCTGCCGAAACTCAAAAAAGAGAAAGAAACTGAATGGCTAAAAGATTGCTACTCTCAGGTTTTACAATCTGTGAGTCTCAATCTCAGTCGTGCATATCAAAACTTTTTTGTTCGCGTAGCGTGGCCTACGGCCAAGGTAGAGCGAAATATCCTAGATTCAAGTCATATCATCACCGTCAGTCAATCCAGTACCCCCAAAAAGTCAAACAAGTGGGCGACTGTCTTAAATTTCCTGGAAAGTTGGGAGTTGTTAAAGCAGTAATTCACCGACCACTAGATGGGGAAATCAAAACTGTAACGGTTAGCAAGACTCCTTCTGGGAAGTACTATGCTTCTGTGCTAATGGAGTATGAGTTGGGTGATGCCAAGCCATCTACAGATGGGAAGGTAATCGGTATTGACTTGGGCATTAAGGATTTTGCGATTACCTATGATGGAGAAAAGACTTCTAAGTTTAGCAATCCAAAACACCTAGCTAAATACGAAAAGAAACTAGCTAAAAAGCAACGTATTGCTGCCCGTAAGAAAAAGGGTAGTAACAGGCGCATAAAAGCCAGAAAGATTTTAGCTAAGGTATACGAACAGATTGGAAATGTCCGTCAAGACTACCTCCATAAGCTATCTAGAAAGATAGTTGACAACAACCAAGTAGTGGTAGTCGAAAATCTAAATGTCAAGGGCATGGTAAGCGCTACGCGCACGCTACGCGAACGTAACCATAAACTAGCTAAAGCAATTTCTGATCTAGGTTGGGGAACTTTTGTCAACTTTCTTTCCTATAAATGTGAAAAAGAAGGAAAAGTGTTGGTTGAGATAAACAGGTGGTTCCCCAGCTCCAAGACCTGCTCTAATTGTCATTACCGCATCAAGGAGTTGCCGCTAGACGTAAGGACTTGGGTTTGTCCAAGTTGTGGAACTCACCACGATAGAGATGGTAATGCAGCTAAAAATATTAGAGCAGAAGGGATCAGAGTGCTATCCTCCTCTGGGACAGGGGAGGTAAACGCCAGTGGAGAAGAAGTAAGACCAAGACGCGGACGTCCGTCCAAATTGAGGCATTCTTCCGTGTTCGCGTAGCGTGGCCAAAGGCCAAGCTGGAAGCCCCGACCTCAAAGAAGTAGGTCGGGGTAGTTCACACCTAGATTTTTGCATAACTGTCGAATCTCCTCTTCATAGATAGGGTTCATCACAATAACCAGATCAGGTTGGTAATCCTGGAGAAACTCTGGTGGCACAATTTCTTGTCCCGTTCCAGCAACGTACTTCCCCTGTTTGCGGGGATTGAGATCTACGATGTAATCAATCACATCTTGGCACTTGAGCAGATTCAAAAAAGTAACCCCTTTCGAGCCAGCACCCCATGCTACGGCTTTTTTCCCAGTTTGAGCGATGGTTGTCAGTTTGTGCTGCCAGCTTTCTAACTTCTCCTGAAACCTAGCGGTAAAGCTGGCAATATCGCGAGCCAATACCTCGATTTCATCCGGTTTTCCATAGCTGTTCGGGATTTCCCCATGGACTGGCTTTGCTTCCAGGCAAAGGAACTGACCACCAAACGCCTCCTTGATTTCACTAACTTGAAACCCAGCATTGACAAAAGCTTGCCCTAGAGAAGAGGGGGCGAAATAGCAGCAGTGTTCATAGATAATGTCCCACACCGCTAGATGGCGAAAGGTATCTAAGGCGTTGGGGACTTCAAAGAAAACAATGGTATTAAGGCGAGAACCGATCGCCTGTCGTAGTGGCTTGAGCAAATCTGCGGGATTGGAAATGTGTTCTAGGGTGTGCCGACAACAAATTAGATCCGCTTGATACTCTTGGTAGAGCTGTGAATAGAAATCTTGAACAAACTTGACTTGAGTCTGGAGTTGTTGATGCTCTGACCTAGGAACATAGCTCGGGTCAAAACCTACTCCTCGGTTATTACCTAGTTCACACAGGCAAAGGAGAAAATCCCCTTTGCCACAACCAATTTCAATAATTTCTTTATTGTAGAGATTGTGGCGCTTCAGCAATCCAGCGGCAAGGGATTGGGCATAGTCTTGAAATCGGGGAGAGTAGTGTAAGGAGTTTTCATAGTCCTGGCAATAACCCAATTTAGTAGGGTCAAAGGCTAGGTTGCTAATAAAACCACAGCTAGGACAGAACCCTAGTTTGATATCTCCCTTGGAACAGTTTTGAGCAGTTGGACGCGATCGCCACAGCAGATTACAGTACACTGGCACCGCCAACATCTCAAAAAACACCTCTAAATCGGCAGAGGCACATACAGGACAGTTGTGGTTAGATAACCTGTTCATTTCTAGTTTTCACTCCATGAGACTAGTACAGGGAAAGTACAAATAATCAGCTATAAGCAGTTAGCTGATAGCTGACGGCTGATAGCTTTTAAGGAAACTTGGGTCAGATCATCCTTTCGAGAGTTTTCAGTGTCGGGATTTCACTAGCGATCGCATTACCAATCTCCAAAGAAGCCGTCGCACCAGGAGAGGGAGCGTTACAAACATGCATTGCTTTAGGACTATTGACAATTAAAAAATCATCCACCAGCTTGCCATCATTTTTCAAGGCTTGAGCTCTGACCCCAGCATGGGTGGGAACTAAGTCATCTGCTTGGATTTCAGGAATCAGCCGTTGCAAACTCTTAACAAAGGCAGCTTTACTGAAGGAGCGGATGATTTCCTGAATTCCTGCGTCTCCATGTTTGACAGCTAGTTTCCAGAAACCGGGATAGCTCATGACCTCCACAAAATCTCGCAAGTCAAAATCAGTCTTTCGATAGCCTTCCCGCTTGAAACTAAGTACAGCATTGGGTCCAGCATGGACACTGCCATCAATCATGTGGGTGAAATGAACCCCTAGGAAAGGAAAATTCGGATTAGGAACTGGATAAATTAGGTGCTTGACTAGGTAGCGTTTCTCTGGCTTGAGTTCATAGTACTCACCCCGGAAAGGAACGATTTTAGCTGGAGGCTCAGCATCACCCAACTTAGCAATGCGATCGCTATGTAGTCCAGCACAGTTGATCACAAAGCGAGTGGGATAGTTACCATTGTTGGTTTCCAGTACTAAACCATCCCCAGTTTCCAGGATTTTTTCAACCTTACTATTGAGACGTAAATCCCCTCCCTGGACACTCACCAGTTCAACGTATTTTTCACAGACCTGCTTGTAGTTTACAATCCCAGTCGAATAAACTCGAATTCCAGCTAAACAACGGACATGGGGTTCAATTTCCTTAACCTCTTCACCAGTAATCTTGGCAATCTCTATACCATTTTCCAAACCCCTTTGGTAAAGAGTATCCAGTAATGGTAGTTCTTCTGGTTCAGTTGCTACAATCACTTTGCCACAGATGTCATAATCAATGCCATGCTTTTGGCAGAATGCCACCATCGAGCGGTTTCCTTCATAACAAAACCTAGCCTTGAAACTCCCTGGTTTGTAGTAGATTCCAGAATGAATTACACCACTGTTATTGCCAGTTTGGTGAGCAGCCCAACTGCTCTGTTTTTCCAGTACCAGAATTTTGGCATCTGGATAACGTTGACCCAATGCCATGGCTGTGGATAAGCCAATGATTCCTCCTCCAATAATCGCCAAGTCGTACATAGTTATTTTTATTACTTAAACTATTAAGGTTAACTTTGAATGTTGAATGTTGAATGTTGAATGTTTAACAGTTCAATGTTAAAATTTTAACTTTAAAAGTTAACCGTATCCCTGAGAAAGGTATAATAATGGATAATATAGTGTTTTTTATATGGTGAGGTACACCTTGCAGCTGAAAAGCTTGTTAATTGAGACTTATGGTCTACCTCATTGGAGTAAAAACCGCTATAAACAATTAATTAATCCTCAAAAGTTTGGGTAAGCCTACTCACTTACCATACTTTTTTTTACCAGAAAACCTATTATGATATTTGCCATTTTGACCTGAAAGGACGACAAAAAAATAAAAAATGACAAAGACTTTTTTTCCCGCAAGCATCCAAGCCTTCTGTTATTGCTCAACTTTGCTGGGTGCTTTCTGATGGAAAAATTTTTTCCAAGTGTGTGCAGAAAAAACATAGTTCCCAAGTACACCTAAACAACTCCAGTAAACAATTTATAAGTCATAAGTCTCTTGTTTTTGACTTATGACTCATAACTGATAACTCATGACTAATGACTGATATTTATAGAGATATAACCTCTGTACTTACTCCCATTTTATCCAACATTTGCTGAATTTCATCACAATATATGGAATTCATGACAATCACCTGATCAGGTTTGTATTCCTTTAAAAACTCTGGTGCCATAATTTTTTTACCAACACCAGGGATAAATTTGCCATGACGATGGGGATTAATGTCTACCACGTATTCAATTTTGTCTGTGGTATCAAGAGTGGTTAGAAAAGCCACACATTTGGAACCCGAACCCCACACTACAACACGCTTGCCTTCAGCATGCATCTGCTCTAAGTGCTGCCTCCAATTCTCCAGCTTCTTGCTAATCTCGTTGGTGAAGTTTTTGACATGCTGGGTCACTTCCTCAAGACTCTCTTCCAGAGGATGTACTTTGTCAGATGGGATGCTGACAGGTCGGGTTTCAATTAACAGATATTGTTCACCATAAGCTCGATACAGGTCAGTCACTTCAAAACCACAGTTGCGGAATAATCGCGCTAGGGATCCAGGGGTGAAATAGGAGCAGTGTTCGTAGTAAATGTCTTCAAAAGCTAAGTCTTTGAGTACTCGTATGGTATCTGGTATCTCAAACACCACAACGGTATTGAGGCGATCGCCAATGGAGCGGCGCACGGTATTAATAAACTCAGCAGTAGGATAAATATGCTCTAGGGTATGGCGACAACAGATAAAATCACCTACATACTCAGCATAGCATTCTGAGTAATAGTCTTGAATAAAGGTGACCCGGTCAGCGGCTTCACTCTGGACTCGTCCTACTACAGCCGACGGGTCAATACCAACACCGCGATTGTTACCTAATTCGCACAGCAGCAAGAGAAAATCTCCTTTGCTACAACCAATCTCTATAATGTCTTTGTTATGAAGGTCGTATTTGTCGATCAGATGATTGGCTAGATCAAGGGCAAACTGATTGAAGGTTGGGGAAAAACTCTGTTGGTCTTCATAATTGGGAGCGTAAGCTGACCACCTGGAATCAAAGGAAACATTAGTAATGAAGCCGCAGTCTTGACAAAACCCCAAAACCACATCACCGCAAGGGAAGTTTAGGGCTGCGTCTTGGGTTGACATCATTAAGCAACTGTGAACTGGTACGTTATGTACTTCATAAAATAGGGATAATCCTTGGTTTCCACAGTTGGGACAAATATGTTCTGATAATGAAATCGGTTGTGTGTGAGCAAAATTTTTGGGCAATGCTTGTTGTATCATTTTGAGTGACTTGTTTATAATTTAAATGTGCTGTTATTAGGACTGCCTATACTAGTCGATTCTGTAAGCTCAATAAAAAAAAATTTTGTCTTTACTATTTGGCGTTCGGGTAGCTTGACCTAGGGTCAATCCCATAATTCAAGCTTACGATCGCCAACAACAATGTTATCAAAACCTATAATTAGCAACGTATTGACTTTATACTAAATATTTTCAAATATATCATTTACAAATTCCACCCCCAAACTCTGCTGCTGTTGCGAGACAGAGCAGAGCATGATTCAGATCATAAAGTGCGGAAGTTCGCTAAGGTAAAATTGGCAATTATCCGTACCCTCCCGCACTACAAATCATGATCAAGCTGACTTAAATTATAGCATGTATAAAGTAGTTGACGTATACAAGTGTGGGATTTTATGGAATAGTGATGGATCGCTACTCCCTACTCTCTTCCTTGACCGTCAACCATAAACTCTAAAGAATCTTTGGTTGTGGAATCGGAATAATAAATTTACCTCCTTGTTGTCGATACTCTTCCTGTTGCTGCAAAATCTCATCAGCAAAATTCCAAGCTAGCAGCAAGACATAATCTGGTTTATCCTCTAACAGTTTTGATGGTGGAAAAATAGGTAAATGATTAATGCCCATGTAGCGACCATGTTTGAACGGATTTAAATCCACTACATAATCCACCAGGGTTTTATTAATCCCAAAATAACTGAGCAGAGTAGTTGCTTTAGCTGCTGCTCCATAGGCTACTACCTTTTTACCCTGTTTCTTCAAATCCCAGAGGATATCCAGTAAAGAAAGCTTAATTTCCTGAACACGATTAGCAAAATCACGATAGTAATCAATGCGGTCAACTCCCCGCGCTACTTCTTCTACTAATAGAGATTTTACGGATTCCTTAACCTGTTCCTTAGGCTCCACAAATAGGCGTAACGAACCCCCATGGATTGGAGTACGTTGGATATCATTTAGGAATAAACCATGTTTCCTAAACAACCGATCCAAAGCAGTTACTGAAAAATAACATAAGTGCTGATGGTAGATAGTGTCAAATTCACAGTGATCGACCAAGTCAACCACATAGGGTACTTCAATCACAGCTACACCAGTCTCTTTCAGCAGAACCCCAATTCCTGCTACAAAGCCATTCAGATCTGGCACATGAGCCAAGACATTGTTAGCAAGAAAAACATCAGCTTTCCGTCCTTCAGAGTGTAGCTCTATTGCCAAATCTTTCGTAAAGAATGTACTAAGAGTAGGAATACCTGCTTTTTGGGCAGCTTCTGCAGGTCCAGAGGCTGGGTCAATTCCCAGCACTGTAATTCCTTTTTCAAGAAAGTTCTTGAGCATATAGCCATCATTACTAGCTGCTTCAATTACTAGACTGTTGCTGTTGAGTTGTCTTGATTCAATGATGGCTTGGGCACTATCTCCAAAGTGTTTTAGTAACGATTTTGATACAGAAGAAAAATAGGGGTAGTCTCGACAAAATAGGATTTCGGGCGGGACACTTTCGGTGATTTGGACTAAACCACTGCTAGGAGAAAACGCCAGATCCAATGGCGCAGTATATTCAGGTTTATCTAGCTGGTCTTTAGTAAGTAATCCATCAGCTAATGGGGTGTAACCGAAGGAAATAATTAACTCTAAGTCATCAGTGCTGTTAGCACGACAAATAGGCATGGAATTATACATTATTAGTTTAATAATATCACTGTTAATTGTTGACTGTAAACGGTTGGCAATTAACTGTTAACCATCAACAAAAAAAATATCCAGAACCATAGGCAAGTTAACTGTTTGTTAAATTTAACTAATTCTCCAGAGTGCCTGCAACCAGTGTTTCTGGCCTTTTGGTAATTGGTAATTGGCAATTAGAGTAGGATTACCGATTACCGATTACCAATGACCCAACAACTCCTAAACACTCATGGCTTGTATTTGAGGAGATCTAGGTAGCTCCGTACGCCAACGCAGGGTTTGATCTAATCTTCCAGTGCTAAGTAATTGTTTGATGTGAGCGATACGCTGATACCTCGGTCCCTCAAACTCTTCCAAGGTTAAGCCTACGGTTTGATAAGCCTGGTAGAGTTCTTGAGCTCCCCGAGGGGCATTCCATTGGGGTTTGAATTCGGGTAATGTCCGAATAATCTTACTACAATCAACGCGATAACAGCGCTTATCGGGTCCAGCATCTTTAGCGTATTCAATTTCGCAGCCTGGAACTGTTTCTTTGACAATTTCGGCTAACTCTCGAATCCGATAGTTGTCCTCATTACGTCCCACATTAAAGGCTTGATTGTGTACCACCTCACGAGGTGCCTCCAACACCGCAATAAACGCTTGGGAAATATCTTCAATATGGACAATGGGACGCCAAGGGGTGCCATCGCTCTTGATATACACTTGACCCGTGGTAAATGCCCAAGCCACCAAGTTATTGAGTACTAGATCAAAGCGCAGACGGCGGGAAACACCGTAAGCCGTGGCATTCCGCAGAAAGATAGGACTAAAGTTATTGTCCGCTAACTGAGTAACATCTTGCTCGACACGAACTTTAGAAATGCCGTAAGGAGTGACGGGGTTGAAGGATGATTCCTCAGTCAACCAATCATCACCACCAGCGCCATAGTTACTACAAGACGATGAGAATACGAAGCGCTCGATGCCTGCGGCTTTGGCTAACTTAGCCAAATGAACTGAAGCAGCATGATTGATCTCATAGGTTAAGTCAGGATTGAGATTCCCCAGAGGATCGTTGGAAAGCCCTGCTAAGTGGATTAGAGCATCAAATCCTTCCAGTTCTGTTGCCGTAACGTCACGGATATCCTTTTTTAGCTCTGGAATTTTTCGAATTCCTTCACCAAAGGTACTCTGTTCAAATAAGTCGCTATCAAGACCAAATACATCATACCCTTGAGCTAGTAGCATTGGCACCATGACTGTGCCGATGTAGCCCTTGTGACCAGTTACTAATACTCGCATTATTTTCCTCCCAAATTTTCCAAGGTGCATTGCCACTGTTCCACAGACTTTCTAACCTGCGCTTGTCACGTAAGGTGTCCATGCATTGCCAGAATGAAGTGTGGTGATAAGCGATCAGTTGCCCATCTCTAGCGAGTCGCTCCAGTGGTGCTTTTTCCCACTGGGTGTCATCACCGTCGATATAATCAAAAACTCCGGGCTCTAAAACAAAGAAAGCACCGTTGATCCAGCCTTCTCGGGTTTGAGGCTTTTCAGAGAATTCCGTAATCTGGTTTCCATCTAGTTCTAAGTAACCAAAACGTGCAGGTGGACGTACTGCAGTTAAGGTAGCTAATTTGCCATGGGAACGATGGAATTCCAGGAGCGCATTTAAATTGACATCAGAAACCCCATCTCCCCAAGTGAGCATAAATGTCTGATTGTTTACATAGGGAGCGAGCCGTTTAATCCGACCGCCTGTATTGGTGTAAATACCAGTATCGATTAAATCAACTGTCCAATCCGGTGCTCCACCACCGTGCTGGATGACTTTGCCATTGTTAAGGTTGACCGTTAAGTTACTATTAAGTGAACTATAGTCCACCATGTATTTTTTAATGACTTCTGCCTTATAGCCGAGGGCAATCACAAAATCTTGGAAGCCATAATGGTAATAATGCATCATGATATGCCAGAGGATTGGTCGCCCTCCGATTGCTACCATTGGCTTTGGTTTTGTGTCGGTTTCTTCGGCTAGACGAGTACCGAGACCCCCGGCAAGAATTGCTACTTTCATATGACTGTTGAGACCAAAATCACTAACAACAAAATAACTAACAGGTTTGACTTATAATCCATCATTTTTTTATTAATTTTATGAGGAATAAACCTATCGATGTATCCTATCAAATTCGGTTGACTAATTATCATAATTCCTGAGCGGTGAATTGGTAATTTGTAATTAGTAATTGTTAGTTGGTAGTTAGTAATTCGTAATTGCTAGTTGATGATAAACCATCCCCCATTACGCATTACCAAAAATTCAGGGATTATTGGGAAACTAATTAACCGGACTTGATATCATTCAGTATTTTCAATTAAACCCAAGTTGTACTTAGATCTGTTGCCAGATTGGCTTGAATTAAATTTAACAAAAATTAATTAATTAAAGATGAAAAATTGTGATTTATTTGACAGAAAGTGGTAAGGTAAAAATGCTAAAAACACGATTAACTAAGAACCGGTACCGCTGGATGATCAGTAAAGGTTTGGCAGTACTGCTCCACAAAGCGTTGTTTTTTATACATCTACCGCGTAAATACCAATCCCAAAGACTTAAAAATCTAGTAGGAATTCCTCCCCACCTAGCCACGCTCATGCTCTTCTCCCTAAACCTGTGCAGCCTACTATTGGTGATCGGCTTACCTGCTAGCTTTTCCAGCTTGGTCAGTTCTTCAGTAGCAGCGAATCCCCTCTATCCTTTGGATGCGAACATGGTGAATGTGCGGGATTACGGTGTCAAAGGTGATGGTATTACTGATGACACAGCCGCCATTCGCCTAGCAGTTCAGGATAATCTCACGAAACATCGCACCCTGTTGTTTCCAACAGGAAGCTATTTGGTCAGTGATTCAATGGAGTCGAAGAATCAGAAGGGTGTGTTTGGGGCATTTCTGACTTGGCAAGGTGAAGGCACTGAGAAAAGTATGAGCAAGCTTCAGGAGAAAGCCAAAGGTTTTGGTAATCCTGAGCAGCCCACCTAGTAGAGTTGAAATGTTTGTATAGGCCAATTCAAGAGCCAAGTAGACTCTCGAACCGCTACTACAGTACCATCCCGCCTTTTATCTATCTGTCTTTAAAGCAACTGTTTTTAGAGAGTTTGTTGATAAAAATAATATGAAACAGTTAGCCAATAAATTATTAGGTTAATAACTAAAACTAAACCTAGGTAAACACAGAAAAAAATACCCTTGATATGTGTTATCGTTGAGGTGTTTGCGGTTTAAATAAACCCTAGGTAATTATCAGGGCTAAGTCGAGGTTATAGCAAATTTAATGCTTGATGAAGTAAACTCGTCCTCAATGACTTACTCACACACAGCCAATGAACATAATCACTCTCATTTTATTTATTGCTGGCTTTGTACTTTTGGTTTTTGGGGCCGAAATCTTGGTCAAGGGCGCATCACAGTTGGCGTTGGTAGCAGGTGTCTCCCCCTTAGTGATCGGGCTGACTATAGTCGCTTACTGCACCAGTGCCCCAGAATTAGCCGTAGCATTGCAGTCGAGTTATGACGGACAAGCGGATATTGCCCTTGGTAACATAGTTGGCAGCAACATTGCCAATATTTTGCTAATCTTAGGCATATCTGCAACTATGCTACCCTTGGTTGTATCCCGGCAGTTGGTACGATTAGATGTACCTTTGATGATTGGCATATCATTCCTACTCTTGTTTATGAGCTTGGATGGCCAACTGGGTAGAGTTGATGGCAGCATCCTGTTGGCTGGCGCGATCGCATATACTTTATTCACCATTATTCAGAGTCGCAAGGAAAATCAGGAAATCCCAGACCAGGATACTCCTCAAACCCAATCTCGCCAGTCTCGTACTAGCCTTAAAAAGATAGTTACTCAGTTAGGGCTGATTGTTTTCGGCTTAGGAATGTTAGTACTAGGTTCCCGCTGGCTGATTAATGGGGCTATTGCTCTAGCCAAGATGTTTGGCTGGAGCGAGTTGATTATTGGCTTAACAATTATCGCTGTTGGCACCTCTCTTCCAGAAATTGCCACCTCCATTATTGCCAGTATCCGTGGTGAGCGAGATCTTGCTGTAGGTAACGCTATTGGCAGCAATATTTTTAATATCCTGTTGGTGCTGGGGATGTGTAGCTTGATTGTGCCTGATGGTGTACAGGTGTCAACTCCCGCCCTAAACTTCGACATTCCAGTAATGATTGCAGTAGCGGTGGCTTGTCTGCCAATTTTCTTTACTGGCTATCAAATTTCCCGGTGGGAGGGATTTCTCTTTTTAAGCTATTACGGTGCCTATACCTTGTATTTATTCCTCAACGCCACACAACACCAAGCTTTATCACAGTTTAGTACTATCATGATGACATTTGTCGTACCTCTAACCATAGTTACCCTAGTGATTTTGGTGATGGGCAGTATACGGACTAACATCAAGTCTGGTTGAATAATTGCCGAATTGCTGATTTGTTCCGATTGAGCAATTCGGCAATTGTTTTGGTTAATTCTTGATGGAAGTGGTGCTAAGCTCAATTTGTCGAGCAGCTACCATGTATCTAAAAATATAATCGGCTAACTCCAAGTAGATCTGGGCACGTTCAGTTGAAAACGCCCAAACCGTTATACCGTGGTTCCGAATCAATAGGACATTGACTGATGGCGGTGCAGCCTGAAAGCGATCGCATATCTCACTACTAATGCGAGACACATCTAGATGGTTGACGAATACTGGTACCGTGATTTGGGGGTTCTCCTCCCGTACTCCAAATCCCTTAAGCATTTCTAGCGGTGGCAAAGGCAGGGTATCTTCTTTAGTGAAGCCAGAAACTAAATTCGCCTCAATGGTGTGAACATGATAACAAGCTTTAGCATCTGGGAATAAAGAGTAGATACTTTGATGAATGCTTGTTTCAGCTGAAGGACGAGATTCAGGTGATGGTTTTTCTACCACCCTGCCATCAGCGGCTATGCGAATAAAGTCTTTGCTGCCTAGCTGCCCTTTATGGCATCCACTAGCAGTAATCCAGAAGCTGCCATCGGGCTGTTTAGCCGAGAGGTTACCCGCTGTCCCCACCATCCAACCTAATTGATAGAAGTGACTGGCAGCAGTAATTAAGGTTGGTCTTGGATCAATAGCTGAACGTAATTGCTGGTCATTTCCGATTGAGGAGCTAAGATTAACCATTCTTCCACCGCTGGGATAGCTGTTGTTGTATATCAAAAAAATCATCCCACGGAATGTAGGGCTTCAAAAAATGCTTTAACGCCAGCAGCAGGACCATTGGGATGATCCATAATGCCAGTGCCAGCATTAAGAATGACCTGTTGTCCGTAATCTGCTACAACCTTAGGGACAATCCCAGCATGAATGCCAGCGGAGGGAACAGGAAATACATTACGCGATCGCAAACTATCTCGAATTCGCTTTTCCTCCTCTGGGTCAAAGGGTAAACTACCATAATGGGCAGGATATAGCACCGCATCTGCCCCACCATGAGCCATCAGGGTTCCCAAAACCACTGAGTAAGCCATCCCGTGGTTTGGGGCTCCACACAGGGCTCCTGCTAAGGCGGGATGGGCAAAAATCGGCACATTAATCTCTGGATCAGCAGCTAGGGCTTCTAGGACAGAGAAACCGTAGGTCAAGACATTCAGCAGCAGGGCATTTGCCCCTTCCTTTACCAACGTATGAGCTTTCTCAAGCAATTTGTCAGCCGAACCAGTTACATTAACGGCATAGAGTACGGTGCGCCCAGTTTGCTGTTTTATTTGATCGAGTACCTTACGGCAGACTTCTAGACGTTTCAGGGTTGGTGCTATCTCCAAATCCCCCAGAATCTCATCATCTTTAATAATGTCAAGTCCAGCTCCAGCAACCTCTTGTAAAATCGCTCCATGGTCTTGCGCTGAGAGTCCCAAGGCTGGCTTAAAAATTGCCATAATCAGGGGACGGTCAACTACTCCTAGTCTTTCGCGAATTCCGGTAATTCCGAATTTGGGATGCCTACCGTAGTGTTCTGGCAAGCGCACTGCCATGACTTTAGCTGGTCCTGCCATGGAGTATTTGCCAAAAATCATGGTTAGTAGAGTAGGGATATCGTTTTCCACATTAGCTTCGGGAAAACGGATGGTAGCCAAACCAGAACCATCAGGGTTAATGACACCTTGAACAACAGTACCAAGATGGGAGCGAAACACATTTTCGAGATGGGCAAAACGAGCATTCCAGGTGCCTGCGGTTTGCCCAACAGCAATCACTTTCGCTTGTTTTTCCACATCAACACCGTGAGGAAAGCGGTAGTCAACTTCAATGGACATATTTTCTGAGTTATGAACTGGGATATTATCAAACAGCTACTACCGGCTTCATCCGAATTTCCGTACCCGTGTATTCCGGAACCCAGCCTTCAGTAGTGATAAAGTAGCGCACAGCTTTAACTCGTCGTGATGGGGTCAGATAAAACCAATGTTCAGTATTCGCTGGCACATTAATGTACTCCTCGGGCTGCACAGTCAACTCCATTTGGCTGCCATCAGGACGTACAAACCCAAAAACCCCAACTCCTGCAACTATGTAGCGCACTTCATCATCAGTATGGTAGTGACAATCCTTAAATTTGGAAAGGAGGGCATCAAGATTAGGTATGTCTGGGTACAGTACGATTAAGTCACGGGATTGATAGCCAGCGGTTTCCTTAAGTTGTTCAAAGTAGCTATCTAAAGCTTCCAGTACTGTTTCCTTTTCAATATCACTAAGGGTGTCTTGCTCTAGAAGGGTATGAATTTCTGGGTTGTCCCCTACAGACCAGTGATTTAGCTGAACCTTCAGAGGTGCTAATTCTCCGGCAATATCACTTAGCTCGGTATAAGTTGTACCATCTTCAAGTCGCAAAACCGCCATCATGTACCTCCTGTTGGCTTTTTGGTATCCAAAGTCATCAATTATAATATTAAGCATTGGTTTAGGTCAACCCACACCAGCCATCCAAACACTATTCTTAGGTATCAAAAGGGATAAAACGCTTCCAGAAAGGCTGTTTTAGGATAAAGTCCACCCAGTTTTCCTCAGAAAGGTTAACATAAATTAATATAAGAAGCTAAATTCTATATTTGCCACATCCTCGAATCTATGGAGGTAACAACGAGTGAATAAAAAGTGGAGAAACGCAGGGCTGTATGCACTCCTAGCCATAGTGGTGATCGCCCTTGGTACAGCATTTTTGGACAAACCGTCCCCAAGTCGAGATACGTGGCGGTACGACCAGCTGATTAGCCAAGTCGAGAGCGGCAAGGTGGAAACGGTTAGAATTAGCGCTGACCGCAGTAAAGCGATCGCGATCGCTCAAGATGGTCGTCAGGTAGAGGTCAATCTCCCCAATGACCCACAACTAATCAACCTTTTGAATAATAACGGTGTAGATATTTCAGTTCTACCCCAGAATGATGAAGGCTTCTGGTTCAAGACCTTAAGCAGCTTCTTCTTCCCGATTCTGCTCTTGGTGGGATTGTTTCTATTACTGCGGCGTGCCCAGAATGGCCCAGGTTCTCAAGCCATGAACTTTGGCAAGTCCAAAGCTAGAGTTCAAATGGAACCCCAAACTCAGGTAACCTTTGGGGATGTGGCGGGCATTGAGCAAGCTAAGCTAGAGCTTAACGAAGTAGTAGACTTCCTCAAAAATGCTGACCGCTTCACTGCTATTGGGGCTAAAATTCCCAAGGGAGTCCTACTCGTCGGACCTCCAGGAACCGGTAAAACTCTCTTAGCTCGTGCAGTAGCTGGGGAAGCAGGTGTTCCCTTTTTCTCCATCTCTGGTTCTGAGTTCGTCGAGATGTTCGTAGGGGTTGGTGCTTCTCGGGTGCGGGACCTATTTGAGCAAGCCAAGAACAATGCTCCGTGTATTGTATTCATTGATGAAATCGATGCTGTGGGGCGTCAGCGGGGTGCCGGTTTAGGCGGTGGTAATGATGAACGGGAGCAAACCCTAAACCAGTTGCTGACTGAAATGGATGGGTTTGAAGGCAATACCGGTATTATTATTATTGCTGCTACCAACCGCCCAGATGTTCTTGATGCTGCCCTACTACGCCCTGGTCGTTTTGATCGACAAGTAGTAGTAGACCGTCCTGATTATGCCGGACGTTTGGAAATTCTCAACGTTCATGCTCGTGGTAAAACCCTTGCCAAAGATGTGGATCTCGAAAAGATTGCCCGTCGGACCCCTGGTTTCACCGGAGCAGATTTATCCAACTTGCTCAATGAAGCAGCAATTTTGGCAGCCCGTCGCAACTTAACCGAAATCTCGATGGATGAGGTGAATGATGCCATTGACCGGGTGCTTGCAGGGCCAGAGAAGAAAGACCGGGTGATGAGCGAGAAACGCAAAACCCTGGTAGCGTTCCACGAAGCAGGTCACGCCCTTGTTGGTGCTTTAATGCCCGATTATGACCCAGTGCAGAAAATTAGCATTATTCCTCGGGGTCGTGCTGGTGGTTTGACTTGGTTCACCCCTAGCGAAGACCGGATGGATTCAGGCATGTTTTCCCGTTCTTACCTGCAAAATCAGATGGCAGTGGCCTTAGGTGGTCGGATTGCTGAAGAAATTATCTTCGGTGAAGAAGAAGTGACCACAGGTGCTTCCAATGACTTGCAACAGGTGACTCGGGTGGCACGGCAGATGGTGATGCGCTATGGTATGAGCGATCGCCTTGGCCCAGTTGCCCTAGGACGGCAGAATGGCAGTATGTTCCTAGGTCGGGATATTGCCTCAGACCGGGATTTCTCAGATGCCACAGCATCAACCATTGATGAAGAGGTTCGCAAGCTAGTTGATGAAGCCTACGAACGGGCTAAGAATGTAATTCTTGGCAATAAGCACATCCTCGATAAGCTTGCTGAAATGCTGATTGATAAAGAAACCGTAGATGCTGAGGAACTCCAAGAGATTCTAAGCACTAACGATGTCAAGATGGCTGCGATCGCTCTTTAAAACACTGCGATGTGGGCAATCACCTAGGTGAATACAATGGTGAATAAAATAGCCTCTAGCCATTAATCATCGGTAACAGGACACCGTAACAGGACAGTGTAACTAAGCACTGTCCTGTATTATTTTGAGATTAAATCTTAAAAAAAAATAATGATATAACTATTCCTGTTCAAAATTCCATAAGCTAATCTAAATAATCTCGAATTCCATAGATTCCCCACGTGTGAATCTATGGCAAGGAGCGCGATCCTAAATCCGAAGGATTTTTTTGTAATACTATAATCAAACCAAGCTAGGGGTGCCTGAGAAACCAGGCTGAGATTACACCCTTAGAACCTGAGTCCGGTTAATACCGGCGGAGGGAAGCTGTGATCGAGGAAATTAAATATGCGTATTGAATGGGTTGCCAAGCGCCGTGGTCAGAGCAATGTGACTCAAATGTACTATGCTCGCCAGGGTCTCCTGACAGAAGAGATGCACTACGTAGCCCAGCGGGAAAACCTTCCCGTTGAGCTGATCAAAGATGAAGTGGCACGGGGGAGAATGATTATCCCCGCCAATATCAACCACACTAACCTAGAGCCAATGTGTATTGGTATCGCCTCCAAATGTAAGGTGAATGCCAATATCGGTGCCTCCCCCAACTCTTCTAATCTTGATGAAGAGCTAGAGAAGGTTAACTTGGCCGTGAAGTACGGGGCCGATACCGTTATGGACTTGTCTACAGGCGGTGGCAACTTGGATGAGATTCGTTCCGCCATCATTAATGCCTCACCTGTACCCATTGGCACGGTACCCGTTTACCAAACCTTAGAAAGTGTCCACGGCAAGGTGGAAAACCTTACTGCCGATGACTTTCTCCACATAATTGAGAAGCACGCTCAGCAAGGAGTTGACTATCAAACCATCCACGCTGGCATTTTGATTGAACATCTGCCTTTGGTCAGAAACCGGCTAACCGGCATTGTTTCTCGTGGTGGTGGTATCCTAGCCAAGTGGATGCTCCATCACCACAAGCAAAATCCCCTCTATACCCACTTTGACGACATTATCGAGATTTTCAAGAAATACGATGTCTCCTTCAGCTTAGGGGATTCCCTGCGTCCTGGCTGCACCCATGATGCATCTGATCAAGCCCAGTTAGCAGAATTGAAAACATTGGGGCAGTTGACTCGTCGTGCTTGGGAACATGATGTACAGGTAATGGTAGAAGGACCTGGTCATGTGCCAATGGATCAAATTGAGTTCAATGTCAAAAAGCAGATGGAAGAGTGTTCAGAAGCACCTTTCTATGTCCTAGGACCACTAGTGACAGACATTGCTCCTGGATATGACCATATCACCTCTGCCATTGGGGCAGCTTTAGCTGGCTGGTACGGTACCGCCATGCTGTGCTATGTAACCCCGAAAGAACATTTGGGACTGCCCGATGCTGAAGATGTCCGCAATGGATTAATTGCCTACAAGATTGCTGCTCATGCGGCGGATATTGCCAGGCATCGTCAAGGAGCACGGGACCGGGATGATCAACTCTCCATTGCTCGCTACAACTTCGACTGGAACCGCCAGTTTGAACTTTCCCTTGACCCCGAACGAGCTCGGGAATACCATGATGAAACCCTACCAGCAGATATCTATAAGACAGCAGAGTTTTGTTCCATGTGTGGACCAAAGTTCTGCCCCATGCAAACTAAAGTTGATGCTGATGCCTTGACTGAACTAGAAAAGTTCTTGGCGAAAGAACCTGCCCATCAAGGCTAATTCAATCATCAATAAACTAAACCTTTTAAAAACCCGGTTTCCTAGGAGAAGCCGGTTTTTTTTTGACTTTTACTGCCACTTACCTATTAGAGCGCTACGGGCTGGGAATCGGGAATCGGGAATCGGGAATCGGGAATCGGCAATAGGAAATACGCAATAGGGAATAGGGAATAGCAAATAGGGAATAGGCCATAGGGAATAGGCAATATAAAAGCCAAGTTACACAGCTTTTAGCAATTATCAGATCACCATTATTTGTAAATAAAATAGCGCGTATTTATACCTATAAAAAAATAACTATATGTAGCATTTTTTAAGCTATTTTATATAAATTTGATAATTATAACTCATCTCATAAAATTAGATGCTTCACAGCTGATTAACCAGTTAATTTAAGATAAAACTCAGGAAATTTTCAGATTAGCGAATGATGGTAGTTATAGAGCTAAGATAAAACACACAAAGGATCAAAAAAATGACAACTCGTGATGAATTTTGGACGATAGCAGATCATTCTCGACTGGAAGCTGAATATCTAGCTGATAAGAAACTGCAATATTTACAACATGCCCCACTGTCAGCTTTACAGCAGATATGTATCCAGTACCGTCATTTTACGAAAGAGTTTCCTGATAATTTGGCGATTCTAATTTCAAAAGCTCCTTATGGAAAATTTAAAAGCTTAACCGCTGAGATACTAGCAGAAGAGTTAGGTGAAGGAGATCATGAGAATAATCATCTCCAACTATGGGATAACTATCTGTTAAGCATTGGTATAAATCAAGATTTATTTGATGACTCTCTTAGCGAAGAAAATAAAATTTTGCTTGATGAGATCAAGCAACTAACTTTAAGCAAGCCTACCACCTATGTTATTGGATTATGTGGCATGGGTGGAGAGTGTCTTTGTCAAGTTTATCTCTCTACTATGTACAAATATCTTGTCAAAAACCCATATATCAAAGAAAACAAACACACCATTGATTGGGATTTTTGGAACTTTCATGTTGGCGAAGCTGATATTATCCATCGTCAAAAGGTCAGAGATGCCATTAATGAGATAGTTGATGCGGATCCATCTACCGTAGATCATTTAACAGCTGGCTATCAGAAAGCCAAACATAATTGGGATACATTTTGGACGAATAACTACAAATTAGCCATGACTAAGCAGATGGCAGCTGTAAATTGAGTGAATAATTGAGTGAAATAGAAGTAAGTAGAGTCCATCAATCAAATCACTCTACTACTTCAAAATACCCAATAATAACAAATTGGCTCGATAGTTTATTATAGCAGTTGGCAATTTAATCAGGTACACCTTAAAACCCTGAACGACACACAGGACAAGGAAAAGCAAAAAAGCCGATGCCTGATAGCTCACTGCTAACTGCTATATTAGCTTGACTCAAAATGAAACAAAAATCAGAAATGAAGCATTCTCTTGAAGCTTTGAAGAAACATGGCCAAACCACAGCTTCATCTACTTTAGGCTTGTGGGATTCTATTCGAGCAGATTTTGAGGCTGTGTTTGAGAAAGATCCTGCTGCTTCCTCTTGGCTTGAGGTGTTAACTTGCTATCCAGGCTTACAGGCAGTGACGGTTCATCGCTTTGCTCATATCTTATATCGCCACCGTTTATTTTGGCTGTCTCGCTTCGTATCCTACATTGTCCGTTGGCTAACAGGAATTGACATTCATCCAGGTGCTACCCTTGGTCGGGGCATATTTATTGATCACGGTACAGGTGTAGTAATTGGGCAAACCGCCATCGTTGGAGATGGAACCTTAATTTATCAAGGCGTTACTTTAGGTGGCACTGGCAAACAACTAGGTAAACGTCATCCGACTGTGGGAAAAAATGTAATCGTCGGAGCGGGAGCAAAAATTCTTGGGGACATTGAAATTGGTAACAATAGCCGTATTGGAGCAGGCTCAGTAGTTTTACGGTCTGTTCCTAATGACTGCACTGTTGTTGGGATTCCGGGACGAATAGTTAGGCAATTCGCCCAGCCGATTAGTCCACTTGCTCACAGTAACATCCCTGATCCAGTAGCTAATGTGGTTGATAAACTTATCCAAAGGATAGATGAGTTGGAAATCAAACTAAAGCAATTACAGCAGTTTAGAGAAATGGAGTTCACCGAAAAGCTGTTGTGTCAAGATCAAGCTATCAACTTATCTCACAATACTAATTTAAATAGTCGTCAGCTAGCAAAAGTAGATTAACTGTAAGCATTCAGCCGTCAGCTATCAGCTAATGCGCTGCGCGCACGCTACTTGAGGTGCTAGCAGGCGCTTTAACTCCACAGGGTCGGATCAGTACGAGCAGGGATTTTCAACCAGCCGTACCAGCACCCCCCAGCTTTTTTACTACCTCCCGTTGATTAGCATGATAGCTGACGGCTGACGGCTGATAGCTGAATGCTTACGATTAACTTTTGTTAATACAGGAGACAAATGTCTTGGAAATCATAATTGCTACTATGCCCTTGTGGGTAGCCATAGTAATGCTAGTGGTATTGCAGCGACCAAGCCAACAGGCAGGAATTGCTACTTTGATAGCTGCTATCGGATCAACACTACTATTTCCTGTTTTTCGTTTGTTTCCTGGGCAATTACTACTTGCTTTGGTGAAGGGACTTGCGACATCACTATCAGTATTCTATGTCCTATTTCCCAGTTTGCTACTTTACTATCTGCTCAAGTCTGTAGATGGTATGAGCCTTTTAGGACGGGGTATTGCTCGTTTAGTTCCTGAGCGAGACTTGCAGGTGTTGCTGCTAGTGATTGGGTTCGCTCCTTTTGCCGAGTCAGTTAGTGGATTTGGAGTTGGTACCATTTTAGTTATTCCACTGTTTCTCGCATTAGGTTATAGTTCTGCTCAGTCAGCTATACTGGGTATTTTGGGTCAAATGGCTGTACCTTGGGGAGGGCTAGCCATAGGTACACTTCTTGGAGCAGAAATAACTAATCTAGATCCTAGTATTCTAGGTTCGACTACTGCTCTTTTGACTGCTCCTCTGCCCGTAGTTTACGGACTGGTGGCACTAGCAGTGAGTGGCGGAAAGAAATCCGTGCAACGCCGATGGCCAGAAGCGATCGCTGCCGGAGTGGTTCTTACCATAGGAGTTTGGGGGTTCAGTTGGATTCCTGGGGTTGAACTGGCCGGTGTACTTGGGAGCACAGTGGTGATGTCATTCTTAGTGGTGTGGGCAAACCGAAAACTATTTCATAAACTATTTCATAAGGCAAAACGAAAAAGAACAGTAAATCTAGTCAACAGTGCCCGTAATAGTTCCGAAAAAACGGCTCATGATTCGGCTGAGCATGGTATTACTAAAGTATCCCTCGGGCAGGTAATAGCTCCCTACGGGATTCTGACAGCAATTCTGCTGATTTCTCGCTTAGTTGTTCCTCTAAAAATTTGGCTGAAGAGTCATTTTGTGATATCAATAGCTGCCATCAATCTAAATCTACCCCTGCTTTACAACCCAGGCTTTTATTTACTTTTGACAGCTTTGGCTACAGTCACAATTTTGGGAACAGTCGTACACAAACTGCGAGTGATAACAATACAAGCTTGGCAACAATTTATCCCTGGAGCCATAGCACTCGCCTGTTTTCTAGCAGCTTCTCAAGTTATGCAAGCCAGTGGCATGATAGCTAGTCTAGGCATGGCCGCAGCAACACTTGGTGACAAGTATATATGGGTTGCACCTTGGTTAGCTGCTCTAGGAGGCTGGATTACTGGTTCAAATACTGCGAGTAATGCCCTACTTTCCCAATTACAACAAGAGGTAAGCATTCAGTCTGGCTTACCACTACAGTGGCTGATGGGAGCTCAGAATGGAGCTAGCGCCCACGCCACGATGATTTCACCTGCTCGTGCTATTATTGCTGCCACTGCTGTTGGGTGGTCTGGAGCTGAAGTCTTCTTGCTCCGGCAGATGGGACTAGTAGTTCTAGGAGCAGTGGCAGTTATTATGTCACTTCTGGTTTTGGCTGTACCATAAAATCTCTATTTTTAGATAGAGTAAGTATCAAATAAATAACTGAACATAAATTATGTTAAATTTATGTTCTCTTGGTTAATAAACTTAAAGTTGCTCAAACCCTTTCTGTTCCAAGATACCCGATCCCTGCTCCGAAGTTCCCTGCTCTGAACAGTCAACTTGAATTATGTCTGGCTACCGAGTATGATATGTAAATCCTAGAGATGGTTGAGCGAAATGACCCAGCTGAAATGCCCTAAATGTCAAGGAACCTTAGAAGCAGTTGTGTATTCAACGATTCCTGTAGACCGCTGCACCAGTTGTCAAGGGATCTGGTTTGATTCCATGGAAGCTCAAATGTTGAAGGAGATAAAAGGTTCCGAGATTATAGATACAGGTGACCCGAAAACAGGGAGTAACTTTAATAAAATTAGAGATATCAATTGCCCGAAATGCCAGACAAAACTGACCAAAATGGTTGATATAAAACAGACTCATATTCGGTATGAAAAATGCCCGGTATGCTATGGTCTCTGGTTTGATGCTGGTGAATTTAAGGATTATAAGGAAGAGGTAATAGCAGACTTTTTTAAGGATATCTTTAGCTAATTAATAGGCTAATTAATAGGCTAATTAATAGGCTAAGTAGCAATTTTTAATGTCAATTAATTTGCTGCCACTGGGAAAACCTATGGGAAAAGGTAGTAGCTTGACCAGGATGCTAATTTCCCTGATCAAGCAGGTTCAAAATACTCAAGTCGGAAATGATCAGGTCTATTCGGCTGGTTTAGGTAAAGTGATGATAAATTCACTATATGCTCCCACTTCAGTTTCCAGCTTCAAGGTTCCTCCCTGACTGCCTGACACATCTGTGTGAAAACCAAACAGATCAGGTTCTACACTTTAAAGACCGAATACGGGAAAACCAAATCTGGTCGTAGTAATCATCCTCAGCTTTATGGCATGCAAAGCACGGTTGCGGATCTTTAGGTAACAACGGTACTGGCCCGACTGAGTTGCCTACCTTTATTGACTACTCCTTTGAGCCAGCGCAGACCAATTTTGAGATAGCTTAGACCTCGTTTCCAATGGGGATCTACCTGCCTCCTTCTGCCTTGAAGTTGAACAGCCGAAGACGCAATCACTACTTTTGAGTGCAATTGGGGGGATTGTCATAACTGTCGGATCATCTCAAAGCCATCCATCTGTGGCATCAACAAGTCAGTGATAATCAGGTCTGGTGAAAATGCTGTGGCTTCGTCTAAAGCCTCTTGACCACTGCTAGCTTCGATCAGTTCAAATCCCAGGGGAGCCAGCAGATTGACAATCACCCAGCGATTTTCCTGTTTATCATCCACCACCAGAATGCAATACCAAGTAGGGTTCTAGTGCCAGATTCGATTGACTCAGTGATGGGATAGCCTGGAGCTGTAATCATTATGGGTTAGAATCATTGAACAACATGGACTTCTGTGAGGCCAGTTACATATAGAGTTCCCGGCTAGTCCGACCCAAATAACGGCTTTGTACTTGTAGGGGGATGATTTATGGAGATCGGTAAGAGACGGGAAGTGGGGGAAGATACTGCAAGAAGGGGAAGTAAGCGGTGAGGTATCTAATCTGAATTAGCACGTAAGCATTCAGCTATCAGCTATCAGCTATTAGCTTGCATAGGTAAGCCTTCGTTTAATCTCTGTTAGGTCAGCTGTTCGGGTAGCGTGGCCACAAGCCAAGGGCTTTTACCCAGACTTTCAATTATCATTAATCTCGAATTATTAAATTCTCCCGTTTGTGCATTGCGCATAGGCGCACGCTACGCGAACGGCGCACGCTATGGGAACGAGGTTTGTTTTAAGCTGACAGCTGACAGCTGACAGCTGACGGCTGTCAGCTTACATTAGCACTAGGAATTAGCACTATTAATGCTACAAATGATTTCTTTGATTGAATCCCTAAGGGGGCAGGGGTGCTCAAGAGCAAGGGAGAGGACTTTGAAGTTTTTCCCCCTTACTCAAAAATAGATAAAAAATAGACAATTTAAGTGGCCAACATCGTCAATTAATCCGTATCCACTGGGAAAATGTAGCCCCTTGACCACAATAGTTATTTTCCTCATCAATGAGATTCCAGACGATAAAATCTGAAATCTGGAACCGTTTACCAGTGCTAGAAATGCGGACACCTTGATAGTTGCTAATATAGCCCTGGGTTGTGACTTGGTTAAGCAAGCGTAAGCGCTCCTCCCTTTCCATTGGCTCAGCTGAATATCTCGAAGGCATCTGAGTCAATTGGTTCCAATCCATTTCCCACAATTCTAAACCTTTCCGATTGCCATAGTTTAGAATGGGGTCTGATTCAGTGTTGTGAGAGTAGACGACAAAGGGAGCTTCAAATAGTGCCTGTGCAATTTCCATAGGTGAGCCACTGGTATCGATTAGAGAACGCCCTGTCCAATGATGAAAGCTATGGATTAGACGTTGGCTCTGGCGAATTACGGCGTCTTGTTGCCAAGGAAATTGGAGCTCAGTGTTCATCGGTTTATTATTCTGTACAGATTTATCACCCTTAGGGAACTATAGTAATCCAAAACTCTGTGATTCTGAACTCCTGCAACTCCTTGATTACTCGGCTTCCCCAATCAGAGTAAAAGCCGCCCATTCCACTGGATTTGGGTACTGTTTAAGAGTCGTAAGCATGGCTTGACGTAGAGCAACTGCTTTGTCAGGTGTTTGTTGTAGCTGGCGATAGAATTCAATCATCAGGTCAGCTGTGGAGTCATCAGGTACTTTCCAGAGGGAAACAACCACACTGGGTACACCAGCAGCCACTAAAGAACGGGATAATCCAATCACGCCATCACTGGTAACTCGACCTCTACCAGTGTTGCAAGCGCTTAAAACTACTAACTCAGCACTAAGCTTGAGGTCGAGTATTTCACTAGCACTGAGAAAACCTTTATCTGTTTTAGTCGGAGCAAGGGCGATCGCTCCTGGTAAACCTAATCCCTGGAAGTCATTCAGTAAGCCGTGAGTAGCTAGATGTATGATCTTTGCCTTTGACATTTGCTCAACAACTGATTTCTTGGTGGCTTGATTGCCAATCAGGGCTTGAGTATTGAACATCTCAGCGATCGCTAGCGCTTCTGTTTCTGTTCCAGGAAGAGGGGGCAAACCTTGAGGCATCGTGGGATTACCAATTACTAGCATCTCTTCTCCAGAAACTAGTTGCCGTTGCTGGTTAGTTAAATCCAGCACCTGAATCGAGGGAGCAGTGAGCATAGTATGTTTTTCGATCAGGTATTGACCAGAAGCGTCTTGTAGTGCTGGGAAAGGTACTAGAAACAAGGATTCGTGGGGAATAAAGGTTACACGAGCTTCGGGATTTGTAGGTAAGAGTTCGGCAATTGGTTCAATGAGCAGTTGATGCAGTTGTTTTAATTGTTCAGTTTGACCAGCTCTCTCTGTTTTAGTCAATCTTTCTCTGGGAACTAAATCAACTAGGGATGGGCTTCTTCTGAAAAAAATTGATTTACGAGTGATAACAACCAATTCTTTCAGAGATGTATCTAGATTAGTTAAATCAACCTGACGAAAAGCGATTTTACCTCTAGGGTTAATTACCCAAATGTAAAGCTCTTTGTCTTCAAGTTGGCGCACACCTTCGGCTTCGACGACTTCTTTGATAAGAGAGTATAAAACTATTGTCGAGTTTTGTTCTTCAGTAATTTTTTTTATTTGTTTGATATTCGGAGGGGCAATCGGTTTATTAGTTTTGAGGTTTGATTCAGACTCTGATAAACCTCTCGCTAATAGTTCAACAAAGGCTCTTGCTCGTCCTCTTTCAGTAATTTCTAGGGCTTGATTGAATTGTTTTCGATCTACTAAATACTCTTGTAAAGCGCTATAAGTTGTTTGATGAGTTTCAAAAATGGATACTCTCTCAAGGTCATTGCTGCCTAAGTTTGACCGCAAAGACTCCCAAATTTCAATGGCAGCAAATAGAGCCTCATTTGCTTCTTTAGGATTTCCGGCTTTGTAGAGAGCATCACCTAAGTTGCTTAAAGCTCGTCCCTTGGCGTGGCGATCACCTAGTTGCTTGGCAATTTTTAAACTCTGGCGTTGGTAGTTTACTGCTTGGTTGTAGTCTTCTAGAGCATAGTAAATTATTCCCAAATTTTCTAGGGCTACTAACTGTCCATAGTTATCTTGCAATTTTTGTGCGATCGCTAAACTCTGCTGAGAGTATTCAATTGCTTGGTTATAGTCGGTCAGGGTATAGTACACCAAGCTCAAATTAGATAATGCTCTTGCCTTTCCAGGTAGGTGATCGGATGTTTTAGCGATCGCTAAACTTTTTTCTTTGTATTCAAGTGCTTTGGTATATTCCTTCTTAGCGTAGTAAGCTAATCCGATATTGCTTACTATATTCCTTTCCATCTCAGACTCATCGGTTGAGTTTACTAGTTCTAGACCCTGTTTATAGTATTCAATAGCTTTGTCATAGTTTCCTATTGCACCATAAGCTGCTCCTAAACCACTTAAAGCTTGCGGTTTTCTTCTTAAGTTTGGGTCTGATTGGGCAAGAGTAAAATGCTGTTTATGATAGTCTAGAGCTTTGCCATAATCTCCCAAAATATAGTAAGTTACTCCGAGGTTATGTAGAGCTTTTGATTCTCGCAAGTTATCACCAATTTTTCGTGCAAATTCTAAATTTTTATGATAGCATTCAGCAGCTTTAGTGTAATCTTTTGCACCAACTTGTCTAGAAAATCCTTGAGGATTTATGAGCAATTGTTCTTCTGCCAGACACTCTGTAATTTCCAGTACCAGGATTGTCAGTCGTTCTAGTCCAATTGCTTGAGTCTTGTTTAACCTCTTGCTCTGATTGACCGCCAAATCTGATCGATTAACCTGGCTTGGCAAGGCAGAGTTTTGATTGTCTGACCTTCCTGATGGTGTTGTTGGGGAAGGATTTGAAGGATTTACAGGATTTACAGGTCCAAGAATTTCTCTTCTTGGAGATTCAGGTGGTAGTAGTGCTTGATTCTCTAACTGTGGTTGTGGTGGTAGGGAAGAATTTGAAAGATTTACAGGATTTACAGGTCCAAGAATTACTGTTGTTGGAGGTTGTGGTGGTCGTAGTGGTGGAAAATCTGACTGTAGTTGTGGTGGTAGCGGTGGTAATGGCTTTGGGTCGATGACTGAAGGAGGTTCAATCATGGGTGGATCTAGATCTAAAAAAGGTGGAGGTTCAGGTGCTGGTGAGACTTGAGATTCTGAACTTTGTATAGTATAATTCTGGTTTCTGAAATCTAGAATGGAAATAATAGTAGAAGTAGCAGTAACATTTCCTTTACTGATGTCACTACCAGCAACAAGAGTAACGTTGCCACTGTCACCATTACCACTAGCAGCATTTATATCACCAGCATTAATAGTTCCCTCGGTAGCGAATAATTGAACCTCTCCTCCTTTACCTTTCACAGAGGAAGAATCAACTACGCCAGCACTAGTATCAATACTTCCTCTATCGCTAACGGCAGTAATATCACCACCATCACCATTATTACTGGAAGCCTTGAGACTCCCGGTAGTGATATTACCTTCTGCTTTCAGGTCAATATTTCCACTATCACCACTTACCGCCGTTGAATCCAGTGTGCCACTACTAGTATCAATCTCTCCTTCTCTACTATTGAGGAAAATTCTTCCACCATCGGAAGTAATTGATGCTGTCCGAATATTACCGTCTGCTTCAATAACTACTTGCTTACCAGCGCTGATATCCTGGACCACCACATCACCATCTTCCACCTGGATACCAGAACCTATCAGTTGTACTGTACCCTCACGATTTACCTCAATTCCTGTAGCATCACCGCCGCCAACTGTCAGCAGTTCCGGTAGGGAAAGGGGAGTGAAGGGAACAGTGGCAGAGGGGGAAACTTCTAAACTGAGAATATTACCTGGCTGGGAAATACGGAGTAAATTTTCTCCAGGCACAGCCTCAATAGTAACTTGACCACCAGATGCAGTAAGAGTGCCATTACTGATCACAGTACCACCTACTAAGGTTAAATTCTGCCCCTCTTTAACTGCTAAATCAGCTAAATTGATGATCCCACCTGGTTGGGAGACAGCAAAATCAAAAGTATTGGGCTTGCCTACCAAAGAAGCATAGTCATTGCTACCAATAGCGTTAAACCAGCCGCCATCAAAACCAATACCAGTAGCGGTGGTGGCGGTAAAAGAAGCAGGTAGATCGATGCTGGCACCAGGACCAAAGACAATCCCGGCGGGGTTGATCAGGAATAAATTTGAATTACCCCCTGTAACCTGGATTAAGCCATTAATGACAGAAGCATCACCACCAGTGACTCGCCCTAGGATATTTTGGATATTAGGATTAGAGAGAAAGATGGCAATCTGACCTTCACTCAGACCAAATTTCTGGAAGCTGTGAAACAGATTCGCACCATCTCCCGACAGCTTACCGCCATCAATGTTGAATTGGTTACCCTCAGGGTTGACAACAGTACCAGTACCATCGTTGGCTTCAACTATCGGTTGCGCCTGCACAGGGGTTGGCAACGGGGAACAGGTCAAATAGGTTGAAGAACAAACAAGCAGGAAAAACTTACTTGCTGCCCATCTTCCCTTACCAATGATCTGGCTCAACCGGTGAAGACAGCTCAATGTTAGTCTCATCAGTGATAGAATTCCTATGGAATCTGGTTCGAATACCCCCTTTTCTTTAAAGTAGACCTAGATTGAACAGGGGGCGACTAGAGCCGATTTGGTATCAAAGCTCTAAGTTCTAGCTCACGGTAGTAGCAATAGTAGATGTATCTCACTTTTATGTATGGAAATATAGCGATCGCCAGTAGTGTTACGACACAGCATCTTTGAGAATAGACTCGATTTTGAGAATAGACTCGATAGCCTGTGGCGAGCAAGGGCAGTGATATCAGCCCTGGCGAATGAGGACTTTTGAGCCCAGCCGAACACTTCGGGGGTTCGGTTTTGGTCGGGAGCATCAGGGGGCAGGTACCACAGCGGACAGCCAGCAGCCTCAATCAAGTTGACTATGGGTCCGGGATGATGGCAGGTGGCGTGATCGAGAATTAGATCATGTCCGGATAATTACCCTGAATAAAAATCTGCCCCATTTCCCCATCTCCCCATCAATCTTCTTGATTATAGCTATTCAAGCGGACTTGACCTTACCACCTGTCCTGGTTTAAGCACCGGAATTAAGGCAGTTTCTCGCCAGGTTTCAAACACCACACGGTGACAAGTCCTTCCACAGTCAAGGCTGCTATCAGGTGTTGTTGGCACTAAGCAGCAATCAGATTGACGCGCCCCGCTCTGCTTCCGTCACTTTAGTGCTTCAAACTGCTGGCCTTGCTCACACCAGCTGTAGCCGTAATCATCCTGTTTGTCCATCCCCAATTTATGCACTTACACTAGTTGGGACTCTCGAATATACTCTACTGCTTCATTTACGAGGGAGCCAAAGCCCTTCATCCCCGCGTATTTATACCGGGGATGAAGGGCAGTAGCGGCTAAAGCCGCCGTGAAAAAAATATTCTGAGAATGTTCCGGAATTTTATTCTAGATGTTGTAGAATAAAGTAAAGCGGGAGAGGTCGATAACCGATGATCATTCTGGAATTCAAAGCCAAAGGAAAAAAGAGTCAATACTCAGCCATAGATGAAGCCATTCGGACTGTAAAATTTATCCGAAATAGCTGCATCCGTTTATGGATGGACAATAAGGGTACAAACAAATTCGATCTCAGCAAGTACAGTAAAGTGTTGGCTCATCAATTCCCATTTGCTAATGAGTTAAACTCAACAGCTCGCCAGACTGCCTCAGAAAGAGCATGGTCATCGATCACTCGTTTTTATGAAAATTGCAAGAAAAAGGTACCTGGCAAAAAGGGGTTTCCCAGATTCCAAAAGCATTGCAGATCGGTCGAATACAAACAATCAGGATGGAAGTTGTCCCCTGATAAAAAGTCAATCGTGTTCACTGACAAGAAGGGAATAGGGAAGCTTAAGCTTAAGGGTACATGGGACTTGTGGCGTTTCGACAAGAAGCAAATTAAGCGAGTCCGGATAGTCAAGCGAGCCGATGGCTATTATGTCCAGTTTGGCGTTTCCGTTGATTGTAAGGAGTCTTTAAAACCTACTGGCAATACTGTCGGTTTAGATGTGGGGCTAAAAGATTTCTACACCGACTCTAATGGCCACACAGAATCTAATCCCAGATTTTACAGAACAGGGGAAAAACGGCTTAAGTTTTATCAACGCCGAGTTTCCCGAAAAAAGAAAGGCTCAGCTAACCGCAGAAAAGCGATTAATAGACTAGGTAGGGCACACCTCAAGATAAGTAGGCAGCGTGAAGAACATGCCAAGAGACTGGCACGTTGCGTAATCCAATCTAACGATCTGGTCGCCTACGAAGACTTAAGGGTAAAAAATCTGGTTAAAAATCACTGTCTAGCCAAGTCTATTAATGATGCAGGTTGGTATCAGTTTAGAAGATGGTTGGAGCACTTTGGGCAAAAGTTTAGCAGGGCAACTGTTGCAGTAAACCCTGCCTATACCAGCCAAAATTGTTCTCAATGCGGCGAGATAGTCAAGAAGTCTCTATCAACCAGGACTCATACCTGTAAGTGTGGTTGTCAGTTAGACCGCGACCACAACGCTGCAATCAACATTCTTGAGAGAGCCTTGGGTACGGTGGGGCACACCGGAACCTGGATTTTAAATCCGAACTCTTCCGGAGATCTGTCCTCTACTCTTCTTGGTTCCGGCCAGGTTGAGCAAGACGGGTCGTTGAGCGAAGAATCCCCGCGTCTTTAGACCGGGGAGTGTCAACTAGCAGTTTATCCCGCAGCTGTTTAATGCGATCGCGTAACTTTGCTGCCGTTTCAAATTCCAACGTCTTTGCTGCTTCCTTCATCTGTTCTTCTAACTGATTAATCAACTCTGGAATCTTCTCTAAAGGTACATCATCCACCTGTTCAAACACCGATTCAAACTGTTGAGCATTCAACCGTCGGGAGACATCCAAAAATGTCAAAATTGGATTATTTGCGGTTTTGCGAATCGGCTGTGGTATAATGTTATTTTTGATGTTATATTCACTTTGAATCTTACGACGGCGATTAGTCTCATCAATCGCTTTCCTCATACTTTTTGTAAGGGTATCAGCATACATAATGGCTTGCCCTCGGACATGACGTGCTGCTCTGCCTATAGTTTGAATAAGCGATCGCTCTGCCCTGAGGAACCCTTCCTTATCTGCATCCAAAATTGCTACCAGAGAGACTTCCGGCAAATCCAACCCTTCTCGCAACAAGTTAACCCCAACCAATACATCAAATTCACCCTGGCGCAACCCCTGCAAGATTTCAATCCGTTCAATAGAGTTAATATCCGAGTGTAAGTAGCTGATCCGAATATCCCGTTCTTGCAGATACTCTGTCAAATCCTCAGCCATGCGCTTGGTTAAGGTTGTGACCAGCACCCTTTCCTGACAATCCACCCGCTGCTTAATCTCAGCCAACAAATCATCTACTTGAGCTACTGTAGGACGGACAAAGATTTCTGGGTCAAGCACTCCGGTAGGACGAATGATCTGTTCCACGACTCGCCCTTGAGATTCTTCCATCTCCCAATCCCCAGGAGTAGCAGAGACAAAAATACACTGATTCACCTTTGCCCAGAATTCCTCTGCCTTCAGGGGTCGATTATCTGCTGCACTGGGTAAGCGAAAGCCATGGTCAATCAACACTTGCTTTCGAGCGCGATCGCCATTGTACATTCCCCGAATTTGCGGCACCGTAACATGGGATTCATCCACTACCAAAAGCCAATCTTCGGGAAAATAATCAATCAAACACTCTGGTGGTTCCCCAAGCTTGCGTCCAGCCAAGTGACGAGAATAGTTTTCCACACCATTGCAGTAACCAATTTCGAGCAACATTTCCAAATCATAGCGGGTACGCTGTTCCAACCGTTGGGCTTCTAACAAGTTCCCCGCTTGCTCCAATTGAGCCAAACGTTCCTCAAGTTCTGCCTTAATAGCATTACAAGCTTCTTCCAACCGTTCATCCGGAGTAACAAAGTGACGAGCAGGGTAAATATTTACGCCCTCTACACTTTGGAAAATTCCACCGGTAACTGGGTCAACGTAGTGAATAGCATCAATTTCATCTCCGAAGAATTCTACCCGAATAATTCGGTCTTCATAAGCCGGGCCAATTTCTAATACATCCCCCTTCACCCGGAACCGTCCGCGTCCCAATTCTAAATCATTCCGGGAATACTGTACTGAGACTAAATCTCGTAAGAGTTGGCGTTGGTCAACTTCGGTATTCACCCGCAGAGGAATCGAGGCTTTTAAATATTCTGAGGGGATACCCAACCCATAGATACAGCTAATGGAAGCCACAACTATTACATCCCGCCGTTCAAAAAGCGATCGCGTAGCTGAGTGCCTCAGCATATCAATTTCATCATTAATTGACGCGGTTTTCTCGATGTAGGTGTCAGTGACCGGGATATAAGCTTCCGGCTGGTAGTAATCATAGTAGGAAATGAAATACTCCACCGCGTTATGGGGAAAAAACCCCCGCAATTCGTTACATAACTGCGCAGCCAAGGTTTTGTTGTGGGCAAGTAATAGGGTAGGTTTGCCAACTTTTTCAATTACCGATGCCACGGAGAAAGTCTTACCTGTCCCCGTAGCACCCAGTAGAGTTTGGATACGGTTGCCAGCCTTGAGGTAAGTGGTGAGTTGGGAAATAGCTTGGGGTTGGTCCCCTGTTGGTTGAAAAGGGGCTTCGAGGTTAAATAGCATCTTAGACGCTTCTGGCACAGCTAAAAAAAAATCCGTAAAAATACTATCTATAATTTCATCATAATTTTTGTACATTTATAGGTACTGATGGATAGATTATTACCCAAATTCAATAGATAGTTTTAATACTTGCCCAAAATTCGGAGGGGAGGATGAGAACTATCTGGTTAAATGCTAATTGCTTAAATCATAATTATCACGTATAAAAACTATACGTTATCGGTAATTAAAAACGGTTAATTACCAAAATTATTCCTATCAATATTTATCATTTGCTATCGACATTTTATTTCATGTTAGAGCATTTTAATAGTTGATTTAACTAAGCTTTTTTTGTACTACATCGTTTTTCATAACTATGAGGCACACAGTTTTTTTGTTCTGTTCCTTATTCCTTATTCCTTATTCCCTATTCCCTATTCTATACAAATTAGGAATTTGTACCTAATTTAATTTAAAAAAGCTGTAATAATTAATTGATTATTAAATTGAGAATTATATCATTAAAACTATGAAACAATAATCATATATATCTAATATTAACAACTAACCCAAAAATAAATAATTGTTAATTTTGGTAATTATTAATCGGTAATTTCGAGGGAGATAAGTATTATCGATTATACCTGACAACGCCCCAATTAATCGAAAATTATATGTATTCCAAAAAAAGCCACTATAAACTCTTTACAAATTGATTGTTTTAATCTCAACATAAAAAAATCAGGAATTATGAACTATAGAAATACTATTCAGCGGATTGAAATATTGCTAGTGGAAGACAATCATCGTGACGTAGACTTGACCAAAGCTACTTTAAAAAATAGCAATACTCGCAACAATATCCAGACTTTTACCAATGGTAAGGACGCTATGGCATTTCTACGTCGAGAATCCCCTTATACTAAAGCACCCCGTCCCGACGTAATTTTGCTGGATTTGAATCTACCAGTGATGGATGGTCGTGAAGTGTTAGCACAGATTAAATCTGATCCAAAATTGAGTTTAATTCCAGTGATTATTCTCACCTCCTCAGATTCTGACCAGGACATCCTCACAAGCTACAAGCTAAACGCCAATGCCTACGTCACTAAGCCCTTTGAATTAGACCAGTTTCTCAAAGTATTGAAGTCAATTGAAAACTTCTGGCTAAGTATTGTTAAACTGCCACCCAAAAATTAAGCATTGCCAATTCATGCTATAGGGTTTGTATCTGGTAATAGGTAATGGAGACTTGGTAGTTAACGATTACCAAGTCTCCATTACCCATTACCAAAAATACCGAGACTATTTTATCAGTGATTAACCAGACTTGATAGTAATAGTCAATTGGCAATTAAAAATTTTAAATTGCTGTTAGTATACTACAAATCTTCACTGAGAACTTCATGGAAAGCAAACCCAGGGGCAGCCAGTACAAAGACAATGGTAGGAAGACCAGCAGTTTTTTGTTGTAAGCTTTCGTAATATTGAGTAAACTTATCGTCTGGTGTAGCCATACCCATAAAGATTAAGTCAGCATCAGCCGATGACTCATGAAGAATAGCATTAAAAGAACGCCCTTGGGAAACCAGCACCTGACAAATAACCCCAATCCGCAACTGTTTCACCCAATTACTTAGGTTTGCCCGTGCTGCTTGAGCTGCTATTTCATTAGGAAGCACCAACTTGAGGTAAATCTCAGCATTTTGCCACTTCAGGTCGCTGCGCAATAGATAGGCGAGGAGCAACATCAGGCTACCATTGGCTTGCTTACCGCCCCACCAAACATCAATCCGTTGACGACTACCGAAACCCTGCTCCCGATTTTCCCGCAGAATCACTACATTACGCTTTGCCTGGTGTATGTGAGTAATCAAGCGACAGTAAGGCTGGCGACGGCTAAGGGTTTCGTTATCCCCGAGTAAAACTGTATTGGGAACTAGTGGTCCTATACCGTAAGTTTCCACCAGTTGCCGGGCTCCGGTAAAGGGATCCGGTGCTGTTACCAAGCGCACTAGAGCTTGTACACTACGCCGTTCGAGATACTCACTGATGGTTTGTTCTAACTGTGCCTGCTTAGCAACACTATGGGAACTACTGGGTAAAATACTCGAAACGGTCACTAAACCGCGATTATGGGTCAGAGCATCGGCTAACTCTATCAAAGACCATCGTTTAGTGGGAGCTCCCGACAGCACCAAGATGTGGGGTCGCCAGTTTTTCGGATCAGGGTGATGACTAATCTGAAAAATACCAGTGCGCAACAGTGCCATCCAAATGCCCCGGCGTACATCCCCCCAAGCTGTGCGCAGTTCCCGCTGCTGTAGCCAAAGGTAAACCCCTAAGACAATAACAGCTGCTGCCACTGTGGCAAAGGCATTTATCAAAAACATTACGATCAGGCAACCCAATGCCCCTAACAGTGACAGAAACCAGTTAACTTTAAAGGAGGGTCGGAAGGAAGGACTTTGCAAAAAGCCCTCAATGGCAGCTGCTACATTCAACACCAGATAGGTGGTCAGAAAGAACATACTTAGCACTGGTGCAATGATATCTAATTGACCAAGGCAAACTGCAGCAGTAGCTATTCCCAACGTTACAGCGGTACCAATCCGTGGTTCATCATCTCGTCCACTACCCGTACCTAGGAATCGCATCCAACGGGGTAATACTCCATCTCTAGCTAGTGCCTGTAAAATCCGGGGAGCACCCAGAATACTCCCTAAGGCACTGCTGAGAGTAGCACCCCATACCCCGAGTAGGATTGACGGACCCCAAAATGCCATCTGCCTCATAATCAGAGGATTGGCAATTAGGGCTTCTCCCCCTACCCGCATCGATAGAATAATTGGTAAGATGATATAAATAGCATATCCTGTGCCTACTGCTGCCAGAGTACCGATGGGAATGGCGCGGATGGGGTTGCGTAGATCACCGGACATATTCACCCCAGCCATGATACCGGTTACGGCAGGGAAGAAGACAGCAAAGACACGCCAGAAGGATTCTTTGGAGGTCACCCACAGCTCAATATTAGCTACATCATAAGGGTAATCATGGTTACCGACTAATAGAGCAATTAGGGATAGCGCTATCGCAGCCATAATAAAGTATTGAATACGGATGGCAAGGCTAGCGGAAGTCAAAGCCAGTATTGCCACTAAAATAGTAGTAATTAGCGCTACATAAAGCTGGTTGAGCTGGGGAAAGGTCTGAACTACGCTCTCGGCAAAACCAATAGTGTATAACGCGACTGAGAGAGCTTGGGCAAAGTAAAGGGGAATTCCTACTGCACCGCCAGTTTCAATTCCTAGGGAACGGCTAATCATGTAATACGCACCACCAGCCCTAACAATGCGGTCAGTTGCGATCGCAGAAATAGACAGAGCCGTCAAAAAGGTAATACTGGTGGAGAGGGTAACAATGATTAGGGTACCCACTAAACCAACATTACCAAGTACCCAACCAAAGCGCAGGTACATAATAACCCCCAGGATGGTGAGAATCGAAGGAGTATAGACCCCACCGAATGTTCCCAAACCTGAAGTTTTTTCCTGAGTAGGCTCGACAACAGGAGATGAGCGGCGACCAAACAGTAACTTCATATGTCTAAAACATGAATATAGTGCATTAAGCTAATCTGACTATAGGGAATATGGCATAGGGAACAGAGATTTTGATTCCTTTGTGGTGGGCGAAACGCCCATGAATTTCTGACTTGAAAATAGCCCTGAGGCAAGGAAGTGCGTTAGTCCTCAGTGAAATACCAGAGATGTTCATACTGTGTTGTAAATGAATTTTTGATGGGGGTATAACTGGAAAATTTTTCAAGTCCTTGACAGACAATGCCAGTTGGTGAATTGATCATGGTCGATGAACAACTCCACCAGTTCTACCCCCAAGCCACAGACATTGGAACTCAAGGATGTTACAACGTTGGTAGCCTGGGCTGTTGGTTCAACTTGGATGAATTTCACACCACAGGAATAACTGCTGTCATGGGGTTTTGGGCAAACAAGTAGAAACTGCTAATGGAACGAAGAGAACAGAAACAATAGTCTTTTAATCTGACAGTCTTTTAAGCTGACTACAGAATTAACTTGCTAAATTCCCAACTTTATGCACCCCAATCACGAATTTAAGGCATTTTTTGCTCAATGACCAATTTACCAATATGGGTAATATCAACTCCGGTTAATCACTTCGTTGATCAATCCAGTCTTCAATCTAGCAGCAGTGTGTTATAATTCACCGGAAAATTCTATGTATAGCAGTCGCCAGGGCAGTTAGGACATCGACATTAGTCTCACACCCTTTGTAAGCGATGCAGAGGTGCGACCCGTGGCGAATTTAATTCGCCAACGGAAAAAGCACCATTACGGTCTTGGGGGTTTCCCCCACTCGCTATTGCATCAAGAAGCGCAAGAGTTTGACTTCTGACAAATGACTTCTGACAAATGACTTCTGCTATAGAATTCTGTTGGGCTAGATAGTCAGCCCACAGCCTGCGATACCATTCAACTGTAGCGTGAATGACAATAAGCACTATGGAGCCTGATTCTCTACCCACGGAGTTAATTTTGACGCACCCACGTCAGACCATTGGCAATGTTCAACTGGATTGGATACCTCAACCCGGTAACTATCTCGACTTTAAAGGTAAAACCTACACAGTTTTAGAGCGCCGCCACCGCTACTGTCTTAAGTCAGGGCGCTATCGTTTGCATAAAATTGCTCTGTATGTGCAGTCTTTTGGACACCCTAGTGAAAAAAGCCTGCTCCAGGGGCGTTGGGTGATTGGGGATGCCAGCTGCTATTTCAATGCTCACTCTGAATTGATTCGTTGTGCTGTCAATCCAGACGGACCCTGTGATTCTTGCCGCTTTTACGAACCCTTGAACACTGAAACTCACTAACTAACTATTACCTAGAACTTCTCCTACTTCTAAACGCATACCATTGGCAAAATCCCAAGCAGATTGAGCACGTTTGCCAGCTAATTGCACTTGCTGCAACAACAACATTCCCTTTCCAGTTTGAATAATTGGACCGATTGTCTTGGCAATCTTTACAACTTCTCCAGGACGACCTGAACCAACATCAAGAGTAGACCACTCCTGCGATCGCATTTTTAACTGTGAAGGCAACTCGGATAAGTAAGCGGAATCTAAGGGAACAGTGGCACTGATTTTCAGAGATTTACCCCGAAATGAGGTGACGCAGTTCGGGAAAAATCCCCGGATCTGATTGTGTAACTCCAAGTTAGAGCGTGACCAATCTAGGCCATAATCTGACTTTTGAATCAGTGGTGCATAGGTAGCCAATGAGTCATCTTGAGGAATTGGTTGGATTTCCTGTAACTCTTGCTTGAGGAGGGTTTCAATCAACAAATCAGCTCCCAAATTGCTCAGAGTTTGTGCCAAATCCTGGGCATTATCCAATAGTCTAATTGGTGTATATGCTTTCAAGAGCATTGCTCCAGTATCCATTCCAGCATCCATCAACATCGTTGTGATGCCAGTTTGGGCTTCACCATTATAAAGACACCACTGGATCGGAGCTGCTCCCCTATACTTAGGCAAAATTGAGCCATGTACATTGATACAACCTGCCGTAGGCATATCCAGAATCTCTTGGGAGAGAATCTGCCCATAGGCAACCACCACAAAAGCATCAGCCTTTACCTGCCTTAGCTGAGTTAGGGTTTCCCTATGCTTTTTCAGGCGCTGCGGTTGCCAAACTGGTAGTTTATGTGCTAATGCTATTGATTTCACTGGGGAAGGAATCAGCTGGTTACCACGTCCTCGACGCTTATCTGGCTGAGTCACCACACCCACCACCTCAAATTCAGGATGGTTCAACAAACCTTCCAAACAAGGTAGAGCAAATTGGGGAGTACCAAAGAATACAACTCGCATCTAGAAATTACCAATAACTAATGGGTTGTTCGCGTAGCGTGGCCTTTTGGCCAAGGTTAGCTGGTTTCAGGTTAGCTGGTTTCAGGTTAGCTGGTTTCAGGTTAGCTGGTTTCAGGTTAGCTGGTTTCAGGTTTCAGGTTAGCTGGTTTCAGGTTTCAGGTTAGCTGGTTTCAGGTTAGCTGGTTTCAGGTTAGCTGGTTTCAGGTTAAAGGTTACAGCTTGCCAGTTATACATCCAGCTTTGAGTTGTTAAGGCTCTAATCTTCAACCTACCCTACACCGGACGCCCAAGGGAAACAACCAAATAACTTTCAAGCAAATAACCAAATAAGCTTCTGACTAATGACTAATCCACAGCAATTTCCACCCTACGATTGCGTTGCTGATTAACCTCAGTATCATTAGCGACCAGAGGACGAGTTTCTCCGTAGCCAATAATCAGCCAACGGTATGAATCGTCTAAAGCGCTACTAAGATACTGCTGAACTGCTTTAGCACGCTCAAATGAAAGGTTTCGATTCTCTTTGGCTTCGCGGGGGTTGTCGGTGTGGATAGCAATTCGGATTGTACTACTGGGATAGGCTTGCAAATCTGTGACAATTTTGTCTAGGATCAAACCTGCTTCTGGACGTAACGTACTTTTACTTTCCTCAAATAAAATATCACTGGGCAACGTGACTTTCAACTTGTCGGCAGCCAAGGCAGCTAGTCGATTGCCATTGCTATTACCAACTAATGGAGCATTGCTACTTGGAGTCGATGGTTCCTTCAGAAGCAAAGTGATCGCTTGGATGCGCCTTTCAAGAGATTCATTCCCTCCCGAGGTTCCCAACTGAGTTTCCAACATTGTCACGTCCTCACTCAATCTCTTCATTCGCTTGTCTAACTCACTTAGTTGAGCTTTGAGCTGGACTCTTTGAACTGGTGTCAATTGTTTTAGTGGATTGGCTTCCGTTGGTTCCCGAATTGAACTAAAATTGAAAAACGTTGATTCTCCCTTGTTATCCAGATGCTCCAGTAATTTTAAGATCAGGGGTTTTTCTGGATTCGGGTTAGGGTAAGCATTGGCAACAACAATGCCAAATATCACGGCCAAGCCACTCCCTACGCCTAGCAGTAGTAGCCTGAAAATTAAGATTAGTAGGCAGTTCAGTATACTTATTGAGGTTTCAGGTCTGGTATTGGTGTTGGAAGTAGCGGGTTGAGTCACACCGAATTTTGTTAGATCTCCTTCTACATAATGAGGCAGGATGCTCCAATTGTACTCCGTTAGGGGTCAAGCGCAGGTATTTTACATTATAGAAGAATTCAAAAAAACAAGGTTGAATTCCACATGGCTATCATAACACTAAAACCTCCAAACCAACCAGTTACTTCCAATGTCAAGCCTGACAACTTTTGTGTGAGGGCTACCCACTTCAGCCAAGACCTCTTAGGGGAAGGAAAGAGTGTTAATTTTTTATTTTTCCCTGGCTTATTTTATTTGTCTGCTTTCGGTAGCTTGATAGTCGAGGGTTTAGGTAACTGACTGAGCCGAAGTGTAAAAAAACCCGTTCGTAATGCAGGTTCGGACGGGGTAGTTGATCACTTTTTAACCTTTTAAACCTAAAGTTAAGGAACTATATTCTAATTTCTTGGGGTTGCTCCTCTAACTAGAAACGCTAATTAGTAACTGAAAGACTAATCAATGTTGAAAAGGCAATTGAGTTTATCAGGATGGCTTAAAAATCAACCACTAGGACTATTGTTAGCAACTTTGATGTTGATAACATCTAGCCTATTTGCTGAGAAAGCCAAGGCTAATGAATCCTTCCTAGCCAGTCAATCATCGGTGCTATCTTCCCAGCCTTTAAGGGAAGTAACAGAAGCTATCAAACCTGATCTAACCGAACCATACGTTCAGAGTGACCCGCTCAACAGTCCTTATCCTATTCCTTGGAATTGGGTCTTGGAAACCCACGCTGAACTGGTTGCTAATCAGAGTTTTGGGTTTAGGTACTATCGCAGCCAATCACTAGTTTCTCCTGATGGCAAGTATGCTGCCTATAGTCGCATTCAACTACAAGGACAGCCAGAACTGTACCGCAGCCGCATCAGTAGTGTGATGTTTCTAGAAAATTTGCAGACTGGAGATTTGCGCATCATAACTGCATCTTCTCCCTTAGCTAACCATCAGGCGCGACCCAAGGGCAGTTTACCTGCCCATTGGAACGCGCGCCTTAATAATGATGATAAATTAAGCGGCGCAATCGCTATTCTGATTCCCGTGTCTTGGACAGAGTCAAGCGATCGCCTTCTAGGGCGGCAATTTGAAGGTTTTTTTAATACGTCAGATGCTTCTGATTACGCAGTAATTTGGGATCGCAACCAAAATACTGTGACCACCTTGGCTCCTGAGCGCATTCATTATACTAACGCACTGTTGCTAGGCTGGAGTCAAGCTAATCCAGATCAAGTGCTATTTCAGGCTGGTGAGTTGGGCAATGAGTATTGGCCAATGTGGTCTGTTGAACCCAGTGGTTACACTGCTCTTACCTTTGAGGATGAACCTATGGTTTATGGTGAATCAGTAGAACACATTTGGTCTGGTTCCCAGGCACGCTGGTAATCACAAAGGATGAAGGATGAATTATGAAAACTCATCCTTCATCCTTCACAATTCATAGTTTCCCAATTACCTTTGGTGTTGTGCTACCAATTTTTTTAGGTAAGAGTAAGCTTCTTCTGGTGAAAGAGTGAAGATTTGACCTTTGCATAGAATTTCGTACCTTCCTAAGTAATAACCATGTCCCCCAATTAAACCCATCTTTGCGGCTTGATTGCCAAGCTTGGTTAATTCCTGTCGAATTGAATAGTCCAATTCTTCTATTTGTTGATCAATAACTTGATTAATAGTTTGTTCTTTCATGTTTGACCGCTCCTAGTATATTTATAATACTGCTTTATGCACCCACAACCCATCGACCTGGCGATAGCGGTCAACAAATTGGGCACTTGCCTGGATTAACTGCATGAATGTACTCACTTCCTGATGTCGGCCATCCCCGTTTATAGGATGCTTCCTCAGGTTTCCCCCAACCTAGCTGCAATATAATTTCCCAAAAGTTGTAATTCTTATATTCATAGAGATTTGCCCATTCCGTTTTATGGGCGACCTCTTTTACATCATTGGGCATAATTTTTTGATAGTCTTTACCAAAATTAATACTTAGGTATAAGTCCATACCTTGGATGCCTGTATACCAAAACTCTAAGAGGTCAGCTTTGGCAGCTTTGAGGATTTTCAGGTCACTCTCTAGGGCGGCTAACTGCTCGTCAATAGCAGGATAACGTAGAGTCTTTCCTTTCATAGTCAGTTCGCGCCAAATAATGCCTGAAACTTGGTGTTGCCGTTGGTAGCTGTGAACTGCGGCTTTAAAGTCGTTATAAGCACTGAACTTTTGAATTCCCTCCGGTTTCAGAAAGCGATCAATCACAGGGTTGCCAGACACCGAAGCTGCCAGATTAAGACGTTGCCCATTCATGCACGAACGACGCTCTTGAGCCAAAATTTTGATTAGCTCCTGTGTGCTGTAAACCTTGGACATCAGCACGGATGTTAACTGTACTTACAAATAGCTTAACCCGTAAACGTGACCAAAAAATAGGGTAAACGGCAATGGCAGTTCACTGATGACTAAAACAATTGTCTTCATGTTAAGTTGTTGGAGTTTCATCGGATGGATGTCTAACCAGTAGGCAAATTAAATCACTCTGATGTTAACTGAGCATTAATATCATTGACAGTGCGCAGCTTTAACTCCACGGATTCTGAACGGGGCAGTAAGTTAAACACTTCCCGAAACACATCATCTATCTGTTCATAAGCAACTTGTCCAATTTCATTGAGTACTACCTCTGCCTTTTGGTCAATCATTACTGTCTGGGGAATTAAATCTTGGTAGTAGTATCCCGCTTCTGTGGGTGTATAGGTAGCGTCGGGTAACAAAGTGTCGATGTTGACTGGAATAAAACTCGCGGCCCTACCATAAGGCTCCTGTAACTTAGAGATAGTGACAGAATATAGCTTGCAATCCCTACTGTCATCTAAGTAGAACACCAACAAAGCTGGCTTTTTCCTGCGCAAAGAATCTTCTAAGGTAATTCGTGGTGGGACTATAGAGCCATTACCAGCATACAGAGCAAAAATATTACCATCAAAGCTGTCATCATCGAAACTTGCTAATGCTGATGGTGTTCCCAGTAGATACCAGCAGCTCAGTAAGCCGACAAGAATCAATAGGCATTTGGAAACAAATCTGCGCCTTACACAGCAACTATATGTAATAGTCCTGTTTCGGAATCTTGCTAAACCGTCTATCATACCGAATTATTAGCCCTTATCTCAAATCCGAGGTGAATCCAAGTCCAAGGGTTTCAAAAATCGCAACAATCACTATAGCAATTGTAATTCAGTTGTGAACCCTAGTGCAGGAATATTGGCTGCACTACCAGGATAACTAGACTTAGGGCTACGCTAGTAGTAGCAGCGGCAGGGGCTTTGGGCAAGAATTAGCCCAAGTTTTGTACCAAGAAGGGCTTTTTTGTAAGCTTCCCCACAGCTGTAAGCCGGGGGCTTTCCCGGACAAAGCAAAGGTGTTGGTTTCAGTAGCTAAGCGCAGACTTAACGCGCCCAGATTCCCGATTGATTGAACCTAAGGGTTAAGTGCCGAACCTCAAGGCTGGCTTACTCTACGGACATCTCCGCCGCTTCTACAACCGAGTCATTTCTTTAAAGTTACCGTAAGGATAGGGTCGCCTTATTCCATGAGTTTTAACCCTTTTCTACTTAGCCTGCCGACTATAAAGGCGACCCTATCCATCGGTTTCGTCTTTAGACAGCCCCAATACTTCTAGCAAGGGTACCACTCGCCGATACTAACCTACACTGGCGCGCCGTTTACGACCTTCCCGTAGGGTCGGCAAAGCCTAAAGTAGAGTGTAAGAGTGCATTTGAGTCTATTTTTATTCTACATCAAAATTCTGGATATTCCGAAAGATTTATTAGCCAACTTCAAGGGTATTGAACCCATCAGCTGGCTGCGGGGGATTATCCCTCCCTATACCTAAAGGTAAGGGCTTCCCATCCCCCGAGCCCCCTTGTTTCGGTGATCGAGTACTTTGGTCAACTCTTGACTCTGACCCTGAATCGGCTCAAGTCCCAGAACCAGCAGCAACTACAGGTGCGACCCGTGGCGAATTTAATTCTTAATGGGTCAAGGGCACAAAGAGCGGAAAGCGCACCTAAGGTTTGTTAGGGCGCTAGCTTTGTTGGATATCAGCTTTTTGTCCAAAGGTCGTGGCAGGTAGGGTCGATCTTCGTCAACTATTAATACAGATTTCAATAAAGTTAATACAGATAGAACGTTAATACAGAAATACGGATAGAAAGCAAACGCGAGGCTCTTAAGGCCAAAGGCCACGCTACGCGAACAGAGCCGCTACGCGATCGCAAACACTCAGTCTCGATACTTTGATCAGTTGTTACTGCAATAACAACTAATACTCCATATAGGCAAGAGAAATAATGATGACTCGTAATTTACTATTAAGTTTGGGAGTGTCAGCACTAGGACTAGCTTTTACTCCCTTTGGAGCCAGTGCGTTTACGATTGGTGGTAATCTGACTGAAACAGAGTTCCAGAACCTAGATCCCGACATCTTCCTGTCTGCCAAGAGTCGTTTTGGGTCTGGAACAATAGGAGGAAACACTTTTGAGCTAGATATCCACAAGGTTAACGCTAGTGGTGGTTTTACTAACTTAGATCAGAAATAATTTAATTGGGTCAGTGGTGAAGCGGTTGATTTCTTACTGGAGTTCGATGGTATTTCTCAACTCACCTATACCGTTGGTGACGTGGTTCTTTCGTCTACAGTTACAGAGGATAACTTCTCAGATTTGTTTCTACGGACTAGTGCTCGTAAGAATAACAGCAGCATTGTACTGAGCAACTTGATGTTAACCGATAGTGCCATGTCTGCTAGTCTTCCTGACGCATCCAGTGTTTGTAGTAATCCTAATGATTGCGGTTTTTTTGATGCACAGTATTTACACATCAGTAACGTTTCAGGTGCTTTCACCCTCACTGGTCAATCAACTATGACCATGTCAGTTGAGAATCGGCCCACACAATCTCGACTAGCGTATCAGGTTAAATTAGTGGCTGGTGAGCCGGGAGACAAGCCCCCTGTTGATGTACCAGAGCCAGCTACGATGTCGGTGTTTTCCCTAGGTTTTATGGGTTTGGTTCTAACTGGTACTCGTCGCCGCCATCAGCTTGGAGTTCAGCGATAATTTTTTCGATCTTTTTCTTAGCATGATCTTGCCTGTACAACCTAGCAGAGAATGACTTGATAATAGCAATCAAATCCTGCATCAACTCGTCTTTACCCTTATCTACTTGGTTGACAATTTCTAACTGAATACCTAAACGATACAGCATAATCTCCAAGTAATTGATGCCGAATCTAGCCAGGCTGTCTTTATGCTCTACTAGTAAAATGTCGTAGCCATCAGAATGCATAAGAGTGGCTAATTGTTTACGATTATCGTTGAGTCCACTTCCTACTTCTTTGATAATTTTGACAATCGTGTAACCTTTAGCGATCGCATACTGTTGAAGACGTTCAACTTGAAGCTCAACGTCTGACTTATGCTCAGCAGATCAGACTCGCCCATAGATAGCAACTCGTTTGGTGTTTGATGGCTGGGTTTTCTGTTGATGGAAGTACTCAACGATGACTGAGCCACTTTCGGTTTGGAATGCTGGATGAGGCAACTTACCTGCCTTCCACCATCTCCAAGCCGTCTGGTAGCTTACTGCCATGTGTTTGGCATAGTCTTTGAGTCGCATCTGTGCTAATTACCTCCCTTGTGAGAGATTAGCACAGATGTTTGTTTATGACTATATTTTATGAATACAACAAGAGGAATAGATAGAATCATCAACAGTAGCCAAAACAGTCTGCCCAAGAAAGAAAATTGGCCATGAGCTGATGGCGACAGCCCCGCGCTCTACCCGTGCTTAGTGAGCGTCTTGAAGTTACCGTAAGGATAGGGTCGCCTTAATCAATGGAGGCCCGCTTTCCCCTTGAAGAATTAAATTACGGGGTCGCGCCTCAAGTTTTAACCTTTTTCTGCATAGCCTGCCTTGGGAGTTACCGTAAGACAGGCTCGCCTTATTACACAATTTTTAACCTTTTTATTCATAACCTGCCGACCATAAAGGCGAGCCTGTCTAAGGTTTCATCTTTAACCATAAAGGCGACCACTACTATCGGTTTCGTCTCTGGGAAGGATATCTTGGGCATTGGAGCGAAGCGGAATTGTGAATCAGGCGTATTTTGATTTTTTACATACGGCGGTTTGCATAAGCTGTTCGGCATTTAAATTGGTATAATAAAAATTAATAAATAACCCAATAATAGGAAATATGCCAGCAAAAAATTATCTGACAGCAAAAAACAATACTTCAAAAAGCCTTAAAAATAGAAGAAAATGGAAATATTAGAGAACGTATTT
>NZ_JAAHHC010000028.1:0-97440 GCF_010672265.1 Moorena sp. SIO3A2 | reverse complement strand
TGCTTGACCTTGGCGAATTAAATTCGCCAAGGTCAAGCGCACCGCAAAGTACGGTGGGGCACACCGGAACTTGAGGAAAAGGAAGGGAAACGGACTTTTAAGGCACTTCCAGGAAGTACTCCAACGCTTAAGGAGAACTGCCCTCTAGGTCTGTCGTGAATTGACTGGGGACTTGGTGTTTTCACGGGTTTTTGGTTAAGCATTGTCCTATTTTTGGCGGCGTCAAAGATTGGAACTCGGCGGTTTACGGCGGCTCGTTGATCTAAGAATCCCCGCGTCTAATGACCGGGGAGTGTCAAAGCAATCTTAATTTACTGGTGAAAATTCTGAAGATAGGGTGATCGGGTAATGGGGATAATTGGTAATGGGTTAATCTGGTTTTTGAGCTGTCAGCCCTGAAACGCTACTATAAATTTAAATACAGAAAGAGAAGACCATGGGCGAAGCGCTTAGTGCCTAGTAGTACCCTTAGGGATTAGTTTGACGTACTACTGATAGTTAGCTTCCTCGAAGTTCACTCTCGTCGAGTACACAACATCTTAAACTTGGGTAAATCGAATTCGTCGATACTGTCCGGTCACAAACAGCTCAATTTGAAAAAGTTTTTTGTAGGAGGATATGAATGACATCCTATGCAGCGTCTTCTGCTAGAGCAGAAATGAGTGAACTCCGACGACTAAAAACCTTACTACCACCAGAGCTACAAAGCTGGGTGATGGTGGAAGGGTCAACAGAAGTCAATCCCCCCTTGGTTCGTTGTGAAGAACTAGGTTCAGACGAGGTGGAAATTCAAATTGACCTAACTAAATGGGAGCAGCTCGCCCTTGACCAGCGTAACCTCCTGTTTTGGCATGAAGTTGCCCGGATTCAAAATGACACAATTCCTAAAGAAGGCTGGGAAATGGCAGCCCTAGCCATTGGTTTAGGGGGTGCTGTCGGGGAACTCTGGGTACAAGATGGCTTACTGCTGCTGTTAGCATTAGCCCTATGCGGAGTCTCAGGTTGGCGACTTTATCAAAAAAACAATGGGGAGAAAAACCTCAAATATGCTATCGAAGCTGACGAAAAAGCGATCGCACTAGCTACTCGCTTTGGTTATACCCTACCCAATGCCTACAAGAGTCTAGGCAGTGCCTTGAAAACCTTAATTGAAATCACCCCTAGTCGTCGTCTACGGCGCAGATACGAAGACCGGCTCTCTGCTCTCAAACGCAGTGCCGCTAAAGCCAAAGCCCAAGCCAAAGCCAAGGGAGAAGGCACAACCATGTAGTGTGATGTCTAGGCAAGACTTAACTGTTGGTTATTTGTTGACGGTTATTTGTTGACGGTTATTTGTTAACTGTATGTTTGTTGACTGTATGTTTGTTGACGGTTATTTGTTGATGGTTATTTGTTAACTGTATGTTTGTTGACTTTATGTTTGTTAACTTTATGTTTGTTAACTGTATGTTTGTTGACTGTTGTTTGCTGACTGTTGTTTGTTGACCTTGGCCAAAAGGCCACGCAATCGCGTTCAACTAAAATAACCTTGGCCTAAAGGCCACGCTACGCAAACAACCTACCCTTCACCGAACGCCAAAGGCGAACAACCTTGGCCAAAAGCCCACGCAATCGCGTTCAACCTTGGCCAAAAGGCCACGCAATCGCGTTCAACCAGCTAACTTTCAACCAGCTAACTTTCAACCAGCTAACTTTCAACCAGCTAACTTTCAACCAGCTAACTTTCAACCAGCTAACTTTCAACCAGCTAACTTTCAACCAGCTAACTTTCAACCAGCTAACTTTCAACCAGCTAACTTTCAACCAGCTAACTTTCAACCAGCTAACTTTCAACCAGCTAACTTTCAACAGACCCCTAAAGCTGACCGATAATTTTATGGGTCTGAGGCACCACCCTTACCTGCTTAAGAGAATGCTTCATTAAAGCCTGCCAAGCCAAAACCTGCTCCGGAGTAGGAGCAACTATTGGTTGCCCAGACCCCTCCAACGGAGTCACTGGTTGCAGAAATACTGGAATTTCCGCGCTAACCGCTGCTACCAAATCAGCAGATTGTTCTAACTCCGTGGGGTCAGTGTGGCAATCAATAATTAACTTGACAAATACCTCCACTGATGAGTTGTGGCACAGCTTGAGAAATTCCCTGTGAGCAGCCCATCTGTTTTCTCCACTCACACTGGGCAACTTAATATCCATACCCACTGAGTCCAAATAGGGCAAAAGCCTTGCCATCTCTTCAGGACGATGACCGCCAGTTTCTAGGTAAATGGGCAATCCAGTTAACTGTCGTAGCTCAGGCAGACATTCCACCAGAAACGGAGTATGAAGTAAAGGTTCACCACCAGTGAGGCTAATGCTATCGTGCAATCGATGTTGATTTTGTCTGTCAACCCATTTCAGTAGCGATCGCAGGGGGACTGGATTTGGATAAGTTTCAAAATCACGCTTACCGGGAGTCTGTTCCACCTGGCATTGAGGAGGGACAGCCCAGGTATGGAAACTGTCACAGAAATGACATCTTAGATCACATAGGGCAAACCGGATAAAGATCTGACGAGTGCCAACATTTAGCCCTTCTCCTTGAATAGCAGAAAAAACTTCGATCAGGCGGGCAGTTGCTTGAGTCCCACAGAGCATGTTCAGATTTTCAAAGATTTCATAATATTTGACTATTTTTTTGGCGAATCCTAGCGTTCTAGGACAAAATAATGGTCAAGACTATAGGTTAAAATCTAGCCCTTTTTCTTCTATGATGGTTGATTCAGTCAAGAGCGACAATTTCCTGGTAGTGTTCTCACAAGATACTCCCGTGGTGGAATTACCCAGTCGTGTCAGTGTACTAGAAGCTGTGGAGTTTAAGCAACTATTCCAGCAGCTTCTCCAAAAAATTCCTCTGCCTGAAACAATCATATTTGATTTTCACCAGACTAATTTTATCGATAGCAGTGGTATCGGTGCATTAGTGAGTAATCACAAAAGCGCCCTAGAACAAGGGGTTAAAACGTTGCTTAAAAATGTCACTCCCCAAGTCATGTCTGTATTGGTCATTACAGGACTAGACCAAAGGTTAACCATACAACCATCAGATAATAGTACCACACTAAGCACCAACAAATCAGTAAATCACTTACCAACAACCCATCCCTCCGTTAGATCTCCGGTGAAGCGATTAATCGATATTCTGGGTGCAATCGTGGGTTTGGGAATTACTGGTATTTTATTTCTTCCCATTGCCCTTGCTATTAAGCTAGATAGCCCTGGTCCGATTTTTTTTGGTCAAATCCGTTGTGGTTGGATGGGAAAGCGGTTTCGGATCTGGAAATTTCGCTCCATGTGTGCTAACGCTGAACAGCTAAAAGAGAAAGTTAAAAATCAAGCTGATGGCAAAGTTTTTAAGAATGAGAATGACCCCAGAATCACCAGAGTAGGTCATTTTTTACGGAAAACCAGCTTGGATGAACTGCCTCAGTTCTGGAATGTTCTGAAAGGGGAGATGAGTTTAGTAGGTACAAGACCACCAACAGTCAATGAAGTAGAAATATATGAGGTTCCCGAGTGGCAACGTTTAAACGTAAAACCGGGTATCACTGGTGAGTGGCAGGTGAATGGACGCTCAAAAATCCGTAGTTTTGAAGATATCATTCAAATGGACTTAAAATACCAACATCACTGGAGCTTAGCCCATGATATCAGAATTATCTTCAAAACTATCCTGGTGGTGGTTCGTAAAGATGGAATGTAGTTTTATGGTTAGATGAGTTTGGACCCATCACCTTCGCCCCTACTGGGGAAGGTGATGGTAATTTATGAAATGCCAGCCTAGCTTACCTTGGAACCGAAAACTATTTTTTAATAGTAGATTAGAATAGACCTCTTGTCAAAGTATTTTTGTGATCCTGTCTTTCTCAATTATTGTCCGCTGATCCAAAGTTCCCTTGTCCGAAGTTCCCGACAACTGCCGCGAAGTCTAATGCCATAGACCGTGTAAACACCAGAATTTTTAAAAGTACCATCAAATTCGATCAATTTAGGCTAATATAGTGGTTCCCACTAGACCGATCTGCATCGACATGATGATCGGAACCTCCGTGTTGCAGAAGAGTCATTGTTGTTTTTATCTTACAAAATAGTGGTGCTTATTAATAAAACCTGGAAACTCAGTCGGTTAATGTGCAATGGAAAACCGCTTCGAGAATCTCGTCTAATGGTCCAAACAGACTTGAGTGAAGTCAAAGATGTATTACAGTGGTTTGAGGAATTCACTTCTGACCTACTGCCTCAGCAATTTTGGCAGCAGTGTCAAATTGCTTTGGTGGAAGGATTTACTAATGTAGTACGCCATGCTCATCGACATTTACCTAAAACTACAGTAATAGAGCTGGAGTTAAAGTTATTTACTGATGGATTAGAAATGCGGCTTTGGGACTATGGACAGCCTTTTGATTTCCAATCCAAGCTGGAATCCCTCTGCCAAGAGGACTATGACCCTTTAGAAAAAGAAGGAGGCAGAGGGTTGATGTTTATGAATCAGCTGACAGACGAAGTTTCCTACCAACGTCTGTCTGACGAACGTAATTGTCTACTAATGCGTAAATGGTGCTAGATTTCCGCTGCGGCGCGTTCAATTAAGCTACGCGCCAGACTTTGAATGCCAGTGTGTTCATAATAGTTAGTAGACATATCCAGAAAAGCGGCGAGATAGTCTAACTTGTCATCAGAAAACTCAATAAAACTTTGCAAGTTATTAGCGATTTGTTCTGGGGTCACACCTCGGTCAGTAACGAAATCACTCATCCATCCCTTCACCGATTCAAAGCTTTGACCAATAAAGTTGAGCTTGCCTTCGGAATCATCCCCAGGAATCGCATCCTGGATCCCTTTGAAACTCCCACTTTCTTCCAACTCGTTGGGAGTTAGACGCTCTAGAGTTGACTGTACTCCCATGATAAAGTCAGGACCAAGGGGAATCAGACCATCAAAACAAACCAGTGCTGCCATACGCATTATAGATGCGCCACTATAGTCAGCTAAGGCACCCACAAAGTCACCAATGCTATCCCCAGGCAGACCATTAATTTGGCAAAAGCCGATCAATTCCCCTACCACTTTGATGGACAGATCGATAGTTTGGGCTTTGTCAGCTTTCGGAGTCAACCTGTTCAAGAAACCCAACAAGGGAATTTTTTCACCAACCTTGTTCGCTAAAGCTGCTGTACCCAAAGCCGTACCAGTGCTATCAATGGTTTGGTAAATCCACAGCGCTCGTTGGTAGCCCTGGGAGCGGTCATTGAACAGATAGACGGCGCGATCGCCAATTTCCTGAATTACCTCTTCGTCTTCTTCACCAGTGATCGCACGAATGGTATTTTCAAATCCCACTAAATTTTCCCACTCTCCAGGCACAACAAAGTCTAGAGACTTCAGCGCCGAGATGGTCAGGTTCTTCGTTGGCAGATCATCAACGATTTCAAAAATTGCTTTGCTCACACTCAGACTCCTTTACAATCTGATACCTTCGAGTCATTAGTCCTTGGTCATTAGTCCTTGGTTATTAGTCCTGAGTGACCAACACCGAGTCTGATCGTAGTTACTGATCGTAGTTACTGATAACTAATGACTGATGACTAATGACCTACTCACCCGTGATTCGTGTGATTGAGGATGCTTATTCCCCATTCACCTTTTTCCTTGTAGCATTTATTTACTAAAGTCGGGCAAGACCACTGAGGTTAAATTTTGCTAACCAGGCTTTGCGATCGCTAGCGGTAAACGACGGATCTCGGGATTGGATCTTTACCTGGTAGCGCTTACCGACCAAAATAGCGGTTTGAGTGGAACCAATTTCCCGGGCTGGATAACCAGCAATGGTTTGACCACTTTGCTGATATTTGGCAGCAGTGGTAGGAATGCTGCTGGTATCGGAAATTGAGAGAACTGCCACCTCAGTGCCATTTTTCTTCAACTTGGCTTGAGCAAAACCTTTTTTCTCCTGGGTATATACTCGTTGATAACCACCCCCTGATGGTGGGAAAAACTTGTTGAATTGAGACCCTTGAGTGGCATTCTTGGTAACAGCCTGACCACTTCTAGCCTGGCTGCTGGCCTGTTGTGCCTGGTCAAAACGAGAGGGGGCTTTTTGAGCGCAGGATGTTACCAGCAATACTGTGCTGAGTAACACGGTCGCTAAAATTGTTTTTACACGAGAAATGGTCATCGTTTTCTCCTGGAATGATTTATGCTGCTTACTTAGCAAGACTATCTCGGGGAAACCTTACCAGAGCTATATAAACAAAGATTTCCCAAGTGCCCCATGGCTTGGTCAAATAAGTGACCAGTAACACTATCCTACTCTAGGCATAAAACCACTACCCCCTTCTGGTATTGAGCAACTGGTCACAACGTTATGCCAAGGTGTACTCCCTGCTTAGTAGACGAAGTCCAAAGCTAAAACACCTGCCAAAGCCATCCTAGAAAATTGTAGTCAATACTTGGCAAAATGGGGAGCAGGGAGTAGGGAATAGGGAGCAGGGAGTAGGGAATAGGGAGCAGGGAACAGGGAATAGGGAACAGGGAATAGGGAACAGGGAATAGGGAACAGGGAATAGGGAACAGGGAATAGGGAACAGGGAATAGTTAAAAAATTGGCGTTGCATTACTGTGGGATGATTTAGAGTTTTTTTCGATAGCGATCGCTTCATAATCCCTCCCAAATGTTAAACTGAAATTAATACTGAAATTAATTTAGTAATCCTTTTGTTTTTGAGATATTCAATCATGAATTTATTGACAACTATAACATCTATATTGACTTATAATAACAAAAGTTTTTACGATGTGATCGCGCTAGATAATGACGCAAATGACTATTCTATCCTTCGACCATTGTCATTGATTTTTTACTAACGCTCTGGTCTCCATTTGGACTAAATTGATGGTAAACTTTATATCCATATGTAATCAAATAGCAATAAAAATTATTGATTGTTTTATGATTTTTTTAAAAAGGGTTTGCCCTTTATTATCCTATTAAATATTATCAAATATCATCGGAATCCTTGTTTAAAGATGTCCATACCAAAATTTTAGTTTTTTTTGCTATAAATGTTTGCAGTTAATCTAGTTTACCCACTTGTGGTGTTTTGTAATTTTTATGATAATCAGGTAGCTGATTACCAATCTGCTTCACCCAACTAATTCCTGTATTATGATTGACTTTATGAATTCTTTCAATAGCCCTAAAACCCTTCCCCTTTAGGTACATAGTTAAACAGTATTATTTAACTTTTTTGCTCTCCTAGGGTGGCTAGGATAAATTAGTATAATAAAATAATCGCCATAGCCCTTACTAATTAAGGTTTTGAGTAATTTAAAAATGCAATTTTAATAAAAGCGCACCTAAGCGGTCTTGGGGGTTTACCCCATGAGCGACTGCATCAATACAATGTATTTTTATTTGATTGAATCCCTTGCTATTTAAGGGGTTAAGCTCATTTAACCTACTCATTTACTATAATCAGTATAGGAGAGCCAACTTTTTGAGAATAACATAATTTTGAATAAGACTAAATAAATTGGCGAGCACAGCTCTTACATTGATAATTTTCTCCCCCCTTATGTGACCATTTTTTCAATACTATTAGACTGAAAATTAGGGCAATTTATACTCAGTTATTTCATGAGAGTGCTAAAGTTTAACTTTTTTATTAATTAAAAATTATCCCAGAATCATGCAACGCCAAAAAATTATGTGTAGGGAGCATGTCAAATTCGCCAAATGTACTCAAATAACTCATAACTGCTACTGAAACCCCGAAAACACTGTAGTTCAAGCGTTTATAGTTCAAGTGTTCTTACAAAATTGACCTGCTCCCTATGTGTACCTCATAGCTATGAAAAATGCTATACAATTCGACGCAGCTTGGATATGAAAAATGCTATACAATTCGACGCAGCTTGGAAATGATATTACTTATTTTTTATAAAAATACTTTGGAGATTATAGAATAATTGTTAATTAATTTTTAATTCCTATGCCATCCGTAAAAATTCTGAAAAAAAAATCTATTTTCCCAGAAAATGCGGGATTGCACCCATGAATAAAAGTGTTTTTTTCGATATAAATATAATTATTGGTAAATGAAATTATCCGTTGATTTCAAAAACTAGTTATAGCTCGGTAATCAGACGCTCATTACCAATTACCAATTACCAATTACCAATTACCAAAAGGGAGGATTTATTAGTTGCAGCCATAATCAGAATTGGCATAAAGATTCTTGCTGTAGCTCTTAAAGAGGCTTTAGTAATGCACAATTATGATATTTTGGTCAAGGGTGTTTATGTTAAATTTTGTTACAAAAACTGTCATTCAGGCGTAAAATATGGAATTGAAGCCGAATAAATAGTTATAGGGTTAAAATCCCTGATTGGGCATTTTGCACCACCAACCTGACTTGACAATGGTCGTGAGTTCTCAGTGCTAAAGCCAATAAATCAATACACAAATTTGGTGAGTCTACACCCGGCTGGCAACATCTACTAGAGATTATGCGAATCCTAATATATTCTTACAACTATCATCCAGAGCCAATTGGGATTGCCCCATTGATGACTGAACTAGCAGAAGGGTTGGTCAAAAGAGGCCATGATGTTCGGGTCATTACTGCGATGCCCAACTATCCTCAACGTCAAATTTATGAGGGATATCGAGGAAAATTGTATCTTACCGAACACATCAAAGGTGTGATTGTAGATCGCTGTTATGTGCGGATTCGCCCGAAACCAAATTTGATCGACCGATTATTGCTAGAGGCAAGCTTTGTTGCTACCAGCTTCCTCAAGGCTCTGAGTTCTCCTCGCCCTGATATCATTATTTTAACTAGTCCACCACTGCTAGTTTCCCTACCAGCTGTGATTTTGGGGTGGATACACCGAACGCCAGTAATTCTAAATCTCCAAGACATTTTGCCAGAAGCTGCTATTAAAGTAGGCTTACTGAGCAACCAACCTCTAATCCGTGCATTAGAGGTTGTAGAAAGGTTTGCTTACCGCACAGTCACCAAAATCAGTGTGATTGCTGATGGCTTTACCGATAACTTGCGCAGCAAGGGTGTGCCAAGCTCTAAAATTGTGAAGATTACCAATTGGGTTGATGTTAACTTCATCCGTCCTTTACCAAAAGAAAACAACTCCTTTCGCACTGCCCATAACCTTAATGGTAAGTTCGTTATACTCTACTCCGGTAATATTGCCCTCACTCAAGGTTTAGAAACTCTGATTAAGGCAGCATCTAGGGTGCGTCACGTTCGAGATATTGTGATTGTGATCGTTGGAGAACAGAAAGCTTTAGGCCGACTAAAGCAGTGCTGTAAGACTTGGGACGCCAATAATGTTAAGCTGCTGCCATTTCAACCTCGGGAAAAACTACCGGAAATGCTAGCAGCAGCGGATGTGGGGTTGGTAATACAAAAGCAGAATGTAATTTCTTTCAATATGCCCTCCAAAATCCAAGTACTGCTAGCTAGTGGTCGCCCCATCCTAGCTTCTGTTCCTGCTAATGGAACCGCTGCCAGAGCTGTCAAAAAAAGCGGCGGTGGCATTGTTGTTCCCCCAGAGGATCCAGAAACTCTAGCAGAAACAATCTTAGAGTTGTATAAGGATCCCGCAAGAGTTACATTACTGGGCAACAGAAGTAGACAACATGCTCTTCAATATTATTCATTTGATCAAGCTCTCAACCGTTACGAAGAACTCTTTTCTGACATTCAAAATCAGCGGTTACTGGCAGCGGTTCAGAAGTCTTGATGAATCCCTTTTACTGATTAGGGAGTAGGGAGTAGGGAGTAGGGAGTAGGGAGTAGGGGTAACAAAATTGAATGCACCTCATAAGTATTAAACGTTCTTTAGTGGGATGCTAAAAACCATGACTCGAAATGCGTTCGCGAAGCGTGACCTACGGTCAATCGCGAAGCGTGGCCTACGGCCAATCGCACTCAACCCAACAATTCCTCCCCTGGAAAACGGTGACAGGCTGACTCAGGCTGAGTTTGAGCGTCGCTATGATGCCATGGCCGTTGAAGGTTGAAGGTTGAAGGTTGGTTTGTTGAACGCGATTGCGTGGCCTTTTGGCCAAGGTTGAAGGTTGAAGGTTGAAGGTTGGTTTGTTGAACGCGATTGCGTGGCCTTTTGGCCAAGGTTGAAGGTTGAAGGTTGGTTTGTTGTTCGCGATTGCGTGGCCTTTTGGCCAAGGTTTAAGGTTATCCAATTCTTAGCACTCAAACGGTTACACATCAATTTCATCTGGCTATCTCCCCATCTCCTCATCTTCCCATCTCTCCACACTTCCCACACTTCCCACACTTCCCATACTTCCCACACTCTTGGCCTGTTCGCTATTCGATATAATAAAATAATTTTCTTAAAAAACCATTCCGATGATGTACGATACGATCGTGGTTGGCTCTGGTAACGGAGCCTGTGGGTTTCTGAGCTATTACCTAGAAGCTGGTAATGACAGGTCTATCCGGGAGCGGGTGTTAGTGCTGGAGGAGGGGGATGATTTCTTTACTACCAGCGACATTACCCACCAGAACAACTGGACTAAGTCCTACGCGGAGGAAAAGGTATTCAAGTTGCACAATGCCCTGACTCCCAAGGGAATTCCGATTATATCTGGGCGAGCCTGCACTATGGGTGGTGGCGGCTCGATTAACTATACCATGATGCATGAGTCGTCGGAGTGGCTGGCGACACATATTGGTCAAACGGCAGCCTATTGGGACAGCCTGAAGGCAGAGTTGAATCAGAAGTTTGCTAGACCAAACCCGGTAACCGATCCGTCACCTGTGACTAAACAAGTACTCCAGGCGGCTGAGAAGGTTGGTTTTGTGACCAGTACAGACGCTATCGACAATATTCCTAATTTGGAGGTGAGGGATACTGGCCTGTTGCACCTTTTTCCAACCCAGTTCAACTCATTTGGGCAGCGAACCCACAGCGGAGTATCCATTGTCGATTGGTTTGGCCAGGGAGTGGAGATCAAGACTAGGTGTAGGGTTGAGAGACTTGAGTTTTCTAAGGAGCAAGGGCAAAAACCACGGTGTGTGGGGGTGCATGTTAAGTACCTGGACACGGGGATGACGGAACGCTTGTCTTTGCTTCCTGATGGTGGAAAGGTGATTATGTGCGCAGGGGGTGCGACGCCACGGCTGCTCTGGTCTCACCGCGAGGAATTGGGAAACGATCTGATCGGGCAGCATGTGAATGACCATATTGTCATGCCCCTGGGTCTCTACGTGGTGGATAAGAGTATCGATGTTACCCCTCGGGATGTGTACATCTCTGTGTTTGCTACAACGGTATGGCAACCAGAACCAGAACAACCGGGACAGGAAACGGTTTGCTGCTTCGATTTCTTTTCTGGTAATTTTGAGAGGCTGTGGTTTATGATTGCCCACCTTTATCTGGCGTTCCTGTTCCCAAACTGGCTCAAGAAGTTCGTGATCAGGTTACCTTGGTTGTTTAATATCATCAAGAACGTGATTAGGGTGTTTCTTCAGGCAGTCAATTTCATCATTAACCTGTTATGGGGACTTTATAACTTACTTCAAGGCAAACCATGGCATGATGAAGCCCACTTGATTACTGCGGCGATTAAGTTTAATGCTGCTAAAGAGGGTTGCTATTCAAGGGACGACTCTCGGATTGAATTAGATTTCTTTGGAGAAGAGGAACAATCCCATTTCAATCAGGATAAAGTGGTAGCTAACAGTGAGATTGCCAAGCACATGGCACTGTTGAACGGCTTGGGAGAACAGCCACATTGGTTAGTTAAGTGGTTCTTGCGACTGGTAACTAAGATGCCCTACGAAGAGAACCAGATTGAGGAGTATGTTGATGTTTACAGTCGCAGGTTTTTACTGTCGGAGCAGCACTTGTCGGGGGGATGCCTATTCGGTAAGGCGATTGATAAAGGACTCGACAATGCAATAGATACTGGTAAAGTATACGGGTCAGCTAATGTCTATGTGGCTGACCTTTCTGCTGTGCCCTTGCCCCGGATTAGTACGCAGATGACAGCTTATTTGATTGGTTTCCATGTGGCGAAGAGGATATGTGTGGGGAATGGGGAATCGGGAGTCGGGAGTCGGGAGCGGTGCGACCCGTGGCGAATTTAATTCGCCTACGGAAAGCGCACCGAGGGAGTCGGGAATTAAATATCTGATCGACATGATATAATCCCAGAAATTGGGCGCGAGTTAATTGCTAAGCCAGAAAAGACCGATGGATTAATTCTAGGTATCGAGGGATATCTATAACACTATTTTGTTAGGTGGCTCCATACTTGGCATCACTTCAGAGGATGCCAGCTAATCTCTTATTGTCTATAAAAATTGCTAATAATCCTGAGTAGCCAAGTCATTGTTTCCTTTAAATCAATAACTAATAATGAATAATTCTCAATTTATAGATATGCTAATTAAAGTTCTTAATGCAGCAATAGAACAAGTTAAAGAAGTAAGGTATGCTCTTGGTAGTGATGTTTCTGCTCAGGATTATAAATCTATTGGGTCATTTGGTGATGGGTATCAAAAAATTAATGCTCAGAATCTAGAAACTGACACTGGAACTTCCAAATTTAATCAACAAATAACAAAGACTGGCACTGATAAAGAAGGAATAGATGAGGTAGGTCCAGATCCAGGGAGTATGCCACCAGGTTTAGAAGCTTCTTCTAGACTTAGAATGCAAAACTGTTAGTCACAAAAACTTCAAAGATAGCTATACCTAGAGTTCATACCTCAAATAAACTAACTTAACTAGAAATAATGTCCAAAATTTTTCCTAGCAAGGGTTTTGGGCATTATTTAGTATGAATAAATTTAGCATAACAGGTACGAAAGAGTCGTTTTCACATAGGAATTATAGATCCACGAAATTTATGGTTCTCACATCTTTATTAGGGCTATGGTAGTTACTTATTTTATACCTATCAGATCCTGAAAAATACATAATCTAGATAAATAAATTTGAAATAGCTAGCATTGCAGTCACCAATTCAACACTCCCATCGCCTAGTAACTATTTAACGTTTTTATGAATAGATAAGAATCGACAGGAAACAGTCAACCCTCAACCCTCAACAAACTCCGGAATCACTGGTGGCAACATTTCAGATACAGTCAATATACAATCTGGAAACTGTAACGGTAAAATTGTCTGATCCTCTGCCATAATTAAGTGACTTTGATACCCTTGCTCAGTCGGTTATCGAAAAACATGCAATTGACGATTAGTTAAATAAATTACCCAATAATCAGCAATCTCCGCCTCTGCATAATGGTTAGCTTTCAGTTCACAATCCCTCCTCAAGTTAGTATCGGCAACTTCAATAATTAAATAAATTTATGATGGTGTGGGATCATGGTCTAGGTATTGCAGTTCATCTGGTATAACTACGGCTATATCTGGTTGGAGTTCGGAGTAATTACTTAACTGAATTGGTAATTGTGTTTGAGCTAACCCTTGCTCTCATAAACGATTATCCAACAATCGGCAAGTGATCCGAATTCCAGTAGCATGGGGAGGGGTGCATCTCACGTTTACAATTAGGTAAAAATTTCAGTTAAAATTCCCACACTCCGATGGCGAAATGGGGAGATTTTTATGGTTATTTCTGAATACTAGCACTATACATTAAGGTTAGGAGATTGATATATAGCGTTTATCATAGCTATGATGTACAGAGATTTTTTCTCCTTATTACCTATTCCCTGCTCCCTTATTCCTGCTCCCGACTCCCTCGGTGCGCTTTCCGTAGGCGAATTAAATTCGCCACGGGTCGCACCGCTCCCGACTCCCTCGGTGCGCTTTCCGTAGGCGAATTAAATTCGCCACGGGTCGCACCGCTCCCTACTCCCTGAACTATAACCTATAGCAACACTCAATGCTCGTTCTAAATCCAGCAAAAAAATCGTTAACTTTTCTGCTTCGTATTGCCACACCGCGACATAATTAGCCATACCAAGGAGATAGGTTTCACTGTAATAGTCTGGCAATTTCCGAATCGTTGATAAGGGCAAATCGATCATAGTGGGTAGCCGCTCAACCGGAATGGCGCAGGCGTCTCCCCCGGGAGTTTTAACGATGATCAAAAATTCGCCAACATTTGATAAATCAATAGGGGATTTTGTGACAGCAGCGGTTTCCCCTAAACCTTGACTTATCGGTAGCTTAGCTTTGGTAGGTTTGACCAGTATTGGTTTTAAAGGCAGCAGCGTCAAGGTTCGATTGTCTAGATGAATTAGTCTGTTATCCCTGCTACTCTCCCTAATGTTGCTGGGAAAATCCCTAACGTTTAAGACCACTGTCATTGGTAATGCTAACCAATACTTAGCGATTTTAAAGACAATAACTCTAATTTTTTTCATATCCCTACTCCGTAAGCTATCAGCTATCAGCTATCAGTTATCAGCTATCAGTTATTATTTATCAGTTATCAGTTATCAGCTATCAGTTATCAGTTATCAGCTATCAGTTATCAGGTTTCAGCTTTCAGCTTATGGGTTAGGTCACAGGCTAGAAGCCTGTGCCACGCTACTTGAGGTGATTTTGAATAAAACAGGTAAGCATTCGTTTGATCAGAGTTACGGAAAGCTGACCGCTGACCCCTGACGGCTGACCGCTGACCGCTTACTATTAAATTATCCCAAATGAAGTTTATTTTAAGCATTAGGCTGACCACTGACCGCTGACCGCTGACCACTGACCGCTGACCACTGACCGCTGACCGCTGACTACTGAATGCTGAGGTTTATTTTAAGCATTAGGCTGACCACTGACCGCTGACCGCTGACCGCTGACGGCTTTATTAATTGTTGCTAAAATATCTTCGTCTAAATACGGTTTAGTCAAATAAGCTATAGCTCCGAGTTCGGTAGCAAGTTTTTTGTATTTATCCTGACTACGGGAGGTGAGCATAATAATAGGAATATCAGCTAAAGCTGGCTCTTGATGACTAAGACTCAAAAACTCAAGACCGTTTAACCGTGGCATTTCTAAATCACAGATAATCAGATCAATACCACTACTTCTGCGCAATAGTTCTATAGCCTCCCAACCATCTTTAGCTTGCACCACATGGTTACCATTTCGTTCTAGAATTAGGCTTAAATTTTGTCGCTCAGTAATGGAATCATCGACAACTAAAAAGGTTTTAGAAAGCTTGGCAGGTTGAAGGTTGGCAGGTTGAAGGTTGGCAGGTTGAAGGTTAGCAGGTTGAAGGTTAGCAGGTTGAAGGTTAGCAGGTTGAAGGTTAGCAGGTTGAAGGTTAGCAGGTTGAAGGTTAGCAGGTTGAAGGTTGGCAGGTTGAAGGTTGGCAGGTTGTTCGCCTTTGGCGTTCGAGAAGGGTAGGTTAGCTGGTTGAAGGTTATCAGGTTGTCTATGATCAGGTTGAAGCTTGTCTGGAAAACCTTGGCCAAAAGGCCACGCTTCGCGAACAACCTTCAACCTGCTAACCTTCAACTCTTCAGAACCTTGGCCAATAGGCCACGCTTCGCGAACAACCTTCAACCTGCTAACCTTCAACTCTTCAGAACCTTGGCCAATAGGCCACGCTTCGCGAACAACCTTCAACCTCCCAACTTTCAACTCTTGATAACTGCCAACCTTCAACAAGGATGGCTGAGATTGAGGGAGCTGCTGTACATAGTTAAGTAACCCTGTACCGTCAATTACCAGGGTCAAACGACCATCGGCCAAAATACTGCAACCATAAACATAGGGAGGATATGCGATCGCATTAGACAGCTGCTTGATCACCAGTTCTTGCTCTTCGAGTACTTGTTCCACTTCTAGTCCTACCCATCCGTCACCGCTAGCCATCAATAGGATCGGATTAATCTCTTGGGGTTTAGTGAGCAAGGGATTCCAAGCTGGTAGTGTCGATACCTGTTGGGATGAGTATTCCAGTAAGCATGAGAGTTGGTAAACGGGAGTGCTATACTCATTCCCCCTGTGATGCCAATTCAGGATTTTTTGATCATTCACCATCTGGATGTGCTCAGATGCTGGCAACACTATCTGTTCAATGTCATTACCCACAAACCCATACACTCCCTGACTAGCTTGAACCACTAGCACCCTGGCATTTCTGAGGGCCTCTTGGATCTGCAAGCAAAAGGTTGTGCCAAGACCCTGCTGGAAGCGAACCTTTACCCGACCGTTAATCCGTTGCAGTTGGGAGCGCACCACATCTAGGCCAATACCTCGTCCAGAAAGTTCGTTAATTTGAGAAACAGTGGAAAATCCTGGCTGACAAAGTAAGTCTAATAGCTGATTTGGCTCCGGTGATTCGCCCAGGGCTTCCAAGTGCTCAACACTGAGCAGGTTGGTTTCCACGGCACGATTATAAATCTTTTCCAAGTCCAGTCCCTGACCATCATCTGTGACTTCAATGATGGTGCGATTTCCTTGATAGAAGGCACGAATTTCAATCTTACCGATAGCAGGTTTACCCCTTTGTTGGCGAACCTCGGAAGATTCAATACCATGGTCGAAACCATTGCGGACTAGATGCAGTAAAGCATCATAGAGATAATCAGCAATGGTTTTATCAACTAGGACATTACTAACACTGAGGGTCAATTCCGCTGACTTGTGATGGACATTAGACAACTGCTGCACCATGGAGGGAAAGGATTTAAGCAGATGTTCCAGAGGTATAGTCCGAGCCGATTGAAGAGTATCCCTCAGCTGAGTTGATAGACGCTGTTCTCGTTCCACACTAGCAGCAGCCGTAGTGGCTAACAAGCTCAGGTCTTCTGTAGCTTGAGTCAGTTGCAGGGTTTCTTCCCATGCCGAATCCCAGAGCTTAGAAATTTGCTGATTAGAGGAATGCTTCTTGAGCTGAGTGCGCAGTTGAGTCAGGGTGTGGCGGTGTTGCTTGAGCCAATTGGAGAGTTTTTCAACTACCCCTTGACAGTTTTCATCCTGCCATCCTAACTGGTTTTGGTTAATCAGTAGTTCCCCAACTAGGTGAGATAGATGTTTAAGACTGTCTAAATCAACGCGCACTGTGGCCGATGTCTTGATCGAGCCCTCTGCTAATGAAGGCACACCAGCCTCTCCAGACTCCCGATCGGGAGGAGACATTGATATTTGGTTTACTTCTTTTCCTGATTCAGAGTTAACCGCTAACTCCGACTCTTGCTTAGAGTCAGTCTGAGCTTGGTTAAGATTGTCTGTTGCTACGGTTTCTGAAGATTCATCCAGAAATATAGTATCTGGAAATATACTATCTGGAAGTATACTATCTCCCTCAAGAGATTCCTCTTCAGGAAACACTTGATTAGTTTGCTGTTGCGCGAGAGGAATATTACCAAAGGTTTCCTCAAGTAATTCATCAAGGGCTGTTGCCGATTTAAGGTTAGCAGGTTGAAGGTTAGCAGGTTGAAGGTTAGTGTTGGTTGAAGGTTGAAGGTTAGTGTTGGTTGAAGGTTGAAGGTTAGTGTTGGTTGAAGGTTGAAGGTTAGTGTTGGTTGAAGGTTGAAGATTAGTGTTGGTTGAAGGTTGAAGGTTAGTGTTGGTTGAAGGTTGAAGTTTGTCTGGAAAACCTTCAACGTTCCAACCTTCAACATTTAACGATTGTGAACCTTCAACCTTCAACGATTGTGAACCTTCAACCTTCAACGATTGTGAACCTTCAACCTTCAACGATTGTGAACCTTCAACCTTCCAACCTTGGCCTTTTGGCCACGCTTCGCGAACAACCTGTAACTCTTCTTGTGATCCAGCTAATTGTTGAAGGCCTCGGCTGGGGTTTCCTCCACGAGTGCGATCGCCTCCTAAGACAGCAGTATGAGCTTCCTGGAAATTCGTTAAGGCAATCTTGGCAATTTCCATCACCTGTTCAGGGTAAGCGTCAAGGGCTTTGAGGGTGTTTTCGGCAATAGCTTTAAACCCTGGTAAGCTCAAGGATTCCCCCAACCCTACAAATATTTCACCTTGTTCTCGCAAGGTCTCAGCAATCTCTATCAACGTAGCCTTATCATAATCGGGGGTTGAAGGTTGAAGGTTAGTTTCGGTTGAAGGTTGAAGGTTAGTTTCGGTTGAAGGTTCAAGGTTAGTTTCGGTTGAAGGTTCAAGGTTAGTTTCGGTTGAAGGTTCAAGGTTAGTTTCGGTTGAAGGTTCAAGGTTGTCTGGAAAACTTTCAACATGCAACCTGCCAACCTGTAACCCTTGAGAACTTTCAACATGCAACCTGCCAACCTGTAACCCTTGAGAACTTTCAACATGCAACCTGTCAACCTGTGACCCTTGAGAACTTTCAACATCCAACCTGCCAACCTGTAACCCTTCAGAACTTTCAACATCCAACCTGCCAACCTGTAACCCTTCAGAACTTCCAACCTTCAACAAGGAAGCTAGGTGATCAATGCGTTGCTTGACTCCTACTTCAAAGATAGATTGGACAATATCAAACCCAAGTTCTGCTGATGTGGGTAGAGAGGCTTGATAGTCAAAGCAATCTCCTAATTTAGCTTGCAGTTTAGCAAACACCCCTGCAGCTCGGTTGATAATCTCAGTATTCTTGCTCAACTCCCCGGTCATTTCAGCGGTCAGTGCCATCCTCAGGCACTGATATCCTTCAAACAGTAGTGTTTCTAGCTCTGTATCAATGGTTGCCTCAGGGGCTAACATTGCCCGGAAGACATCTTCGAGATAATGTGCTACACTCTTTATGGTGTCTTGCCGGACATTAGCAGCTGCGCCTTTCAGGGTATGAGTGGCTCGCATTAAGTCATAAAGTTGGTTTTTTGGCTTGTTCGGTGTCAAAGCCAGCAAATTTTGTTCAATAACTTGCAGCAAGTCCTGGGCTTCGCCTAGAAAGTATTGATAGGTTTCTGGATCAATAGTTGACATTTTTTTAGGGAGTAGGGGATCGGGAGTCGGGAGTCGGGAATCGGGAGTCGGGAGTCGGGGTAAAAAACTTGAATTTACCTTATAGTTGCTGGTGGCGAAAACCACGCCAGTAGCTGATCAGGCTTTTAACACTCCCCGCGCCGCCGCCCCACACTCCTCACACTCCCGACACTCCCCACCCGTAGCACTATAACTAGTTCACGGTAAACCGCTCAACAGCTGCCTGTAGATTTTTGATGGTGGTGAGGGATTCCTTGAAGGACTCCCAAAGCTCGGTAGAGTCTTCAGAAGTATTGGTGGATATGGTGGCAACTTCTTTCATGGTTTGGGTGACCGATTGTGATTGTTCCAGTTGGGCTAGGGTTGCCTGGGTAATGCCTGCAACTAACTGGCTAATCTCACCAGTAGCTGATGCGATCGCATTTAGATTGCCCTTGCTTTCTTCTACCAATTCCGTGCCAGTATTAACCTGAGCGATCGCCACTTCGGTCACTTTAATCACCTCTCGGGTCTGAGTGCGGATTTCAGCAACTAAATTAGAAATTTCCGTAGTTGCCTTGGCCGACTGTCGAGCTAAGGAGCGCACCTCATCAGCTACTACCGCAAATCCTTTACCATACTCCCCAGCCCTGGTGGCTTCGAGAGCAGCATTGAGGGAGAGTAGCTGGGTTTGGGTGGCAAAATCACTAATCAAATTCAATACCCGGTCAACATTTTGGGAGTATTGACTTAACTGTCTAATTTGGTGGCTGGCTTCCTCCACACTGTCCCGAATTCCTAGAATTCCCTCCACTGTGCGGTTCATAGCTGTCTCCCCCGATGCTACTTTTTGGTTTGCCTCTTGCACAGCTCGGTCGATGGATTGGGCGCTAGCGGTTACGGCTTGGGTAGAGTTAACCATGCTCTGGATTTGATCAATCCCTTGGGTCAACTCCTGACACTGATGCTGGGCTTCTTGGGAAACTTTAGTAATTGCTGCTTCACTCTGTGTAGCAGTTTCAGCGACTTTGACAGAAGCTGAGAGTACCTGGATCACAATTTCCCGTAAACTCTGGATGGTGTTGTTGTAAGCATCTGCAATAGTCCCAAGTTCATCATTGGTAATCGGAGCTCTAACGGTCAAGTCACCGTCTAGAGCAGGTCGGACAGCTGTAAGCAAATCAATAGCACGCTGTTGGAATAATTCCCTAGCCTCCTTTTCCTGTGATGCTAATTCTGCTAGTTTTTGGGATTGCGTCCGCAATTGTTCCAAATACTCAGCTCGCTGCAAGGGTATACTGATCTGAGCCGCAATCTGAACCATCCAATTAATCTCTTCCCCTTGCCAATCCCTAGGCTCAGAATTTTGATAAGCAGCCAGTAAACCCCACAGCTTATCCCCTTGGAAAATTGGCACAATAGTATAGGCTCTGGCCTGATATCGCTCTAGCTGCTCGATATAACAACTTGAAAAATCCCCTTCGTAGATATCACTAACCACCCAGAAGGGTTTGTCTTGGCTAGAGAGATTGCCTTGGATGGTTTGCAGATAGGTATCTCGGATGGTTGGGGCTTGCTGGCTAAACTGCTCAGGGGTATTTCCAGCCACCGTTTTCACGATACATTCACTAATATTTTTGTTGATGAGGGGATTATTAGTCTGTTCCTGGATTAGAGAGCTCCAGCCACTAGCCACCGACTCAGCAACAAAGGAGCCACTCCAATCAGAATTGAAGCGATATATCGTAACACGGTCAACCCCTAAGAGTTTACGAACTTCGTTGGTGGTAACATTAAAAATAGTGCGTAGGTCTTGGGATTGTTGAATTTTATCCGTGACCTTAGTCAATACTCTTTCCCGTTCTGCTGCTTGATGTAATTCCTCAGACTTTAACCGTTGTGCCTCCAGTAGCTCAGAGTGTTGCAATGCTACTTCTAACTCAGCTGCAATCTCTAGCATCCAGCTAACCTCTGACTCCTGCCATTGCCTGAGATCAGAGTTTTGATAGGTAGCCAATAATCCCCAGAGTTTTTCATTCTGGTAAATAGCTACAATCACATAAGCTCTGACCTGATAACTTTCTAGCACTTGAAGATAACAAGGGGTGAACTCCTGATTGTAGATATCCTCCACCACCCGGTAGGTTTCCCCCCTACTATAGGAACCCCCCTGGGTTTCTTGAAGATAAGTATCGACCTGATTAATTGGTTGAGTAGCCAATTGTTGGATGCTGCATGCGCTGATATCAGCCCTTAGGGTTGGACTATGAGTCTGGCTCTGAAGCAAAGAAATCCAGCCTCCAGCCACAGACTCTGCTACAAATTCACCACTCCAATCGGGATTAAAGCGATAGATAACGGCTCGGTCAGTGTTGAGCAGCTGTCGCACTTCTTGAGTAGTGGTCTGGAAAATAGTCTTGATATCCAGAGAACGGCGGATTTTGTTAATGACTTTCGCCACAGTTGCCTCCCGCGCCTGCTGCTGTTGCAACTGAGTGCGTAACTCGTGGGTAGTTAGGTGAAGGGATAGTTCTGTGGCAATAGTTTGAAAGGAATTAATCTGTTGTGGAGTCCAGGATGGAACCGACCTGTCTTGGTTTGTCTGTACCAGGCATTGCTGCAGGACCAACAAACCCCAAGCTTTCCCCGATACGGGCAAGCATAAGCTGAGACTCGATTGAACTTGAAATTTATCCAGCAGCTGGAGTTGGTAGGGAGTGACCGAATCATTGCTGACGTGATCGATAATTACCCTTGACTGCTGCAAATACTCTGTGGACAAGTCAGCCCCAAAAGCAGTAGCATCTAGGGTTTCCCCGACCGCAGGAGTCCACCCCCGTTCTACGGCTTCTGCCAAAACTATTCCGGTGCGAGCAGAATTGAAGCGATAAATTAACACCCGCTCAGCAAGGCTTAGATGTTGTACCCCATTCACTGTATTGTTTAGTAAGGTTTCCCAGTCCCCAGCTTCACTCATTAATCTGCTCAGCTCTAACAATTTTTCATGCTGGGCTTGGAACTGTTGTTGGAGTGCCTCTTCGTAGCTAAGCTTCAATTGCTGAATTTCCAGATTCACCCCTGCCGTAAACTGCTCAACCTCCTGACCAAAGGATTCAAATTGCTCCAAATTTTTTTTCAGGTCTAACTTATCTACCCTTCGGCGTTGCTCTAGATCAGTTTTTAGCCTGTCTAGGTTAACCTTAAATCCCTCTAGGTTAGGGCGAGCAGAGTTAAAAAATTGCGGAGTATTCTCCTTGAGGAGATTGTGATTTTCTAATAGCAGTTCTGAATCATTATCATCCCATTGTGCTTCTGACATCTGTCTAGAGTCGTAAATTTTACTTATACTTCATACTTTATATCAACTGCTGCTTGGACAATTCGTTGGGCATCTAAGATAATACTACTAGCTTCGGGAAGATAGGCTTTGACAAAGTGTCCAAATCTGAGGGGCAATAATCGATCAGGGGGTTGTAAGTTTTGCCAATGGTGCTGTTCTATTTCTTCCACTTGTGAAACCACCAGTCCCAGCAGTTTGCTGTTGACTTGAAGTACAATCACCATGATTTTTGTCCTGGAGATGTACTTGGGTTGCCAAACAGCAGGAAATCCTAGCAGATAGTTTAGATCTAACAACCACAGCATTTCACTACGCCAGTTGTAAATCCCAATCACACTATCGGCAGTATGGGGAATTGGCAAAATTTCAGCAACCGACACATTCAGAATTGCTTGGATGTAGTTTACCTGTAACAAAGCCCCATTGCCAGACCCTACCTGGAAGCGCAAAAATTTCTCCTGGGGGGGAAGTTGGGCATCAACACTGACCTTAACGGAGGTAGCCAGAGGTAATTGAGCTTGATTCCCCTGGAAATTATGTTCATTTTTCTGCCAGGAGACAGGATAATGAACTTGATTAGTTCTCACCGTTGAGCCTGACTCTAGCCAAGTAGATAAGTCGAGCACCACCGGAATGCTTTCTAGTTTAATTTGTTTGCGCCATGCTGGTTGTTTCTCGGTTAGGCTACGCCCCAAAATTTTGACGGTATCAATTGAGTTTGGTTTTAGCTTGCTGATTGTGTGGTAGATAAATCTTACCACGGCTCCTGGCTTAGGAGCGGGGTCTGCTTCCAGTAAAACCAATAAACAGCTATCGTATAGTTTAACTTTAGCTATAATACCTTCGTGCTGAAGTTTATGATTCAGCATGGCAGCGATGACTTTTGGGTTTCCTTGTTTAGCTAATTGTAAAATTTTGCTTGTCTTGGAAATCTGCTCTTTGCTCATCACACCAAGTTACTATCGAAATGATCAAAAATTTATGATAAATACAATTACTTGGTATTTAATCGCTTGATTTGTAATAATTTTTAATTTTGGTTAGAGTGAATGCTCACGTTTTTAGAATTGCGTGAATTTATGGGCCAATGAAAACCAGGGTTGAATCTACCTTTAATAGCTTGAGTTCTAAGCTAGTACGCTACGGTCACGAAAAATTTACTGGCCGACTGGATCTGAAGGTGTCAACTGCTCAGCAATGGAGCCTCTACTTGAGCTATGGGCGTTTGGTATGGGCATCTGGCAGTGTTCATCCCACTAGGCGTTGGCGTCGGCAGATAATCTATCATTGTCCTGAGGTTAATCCTAATCGGATTGCCCTGAAAAAGATAGAGCCAGGGTCCTGTTGGGACTACCAGTTGATGGTGCTGTTAGCACGGAAGCGAATGATCAACCCTCAACAGACGGTGGTTGTAATTCAAGGCATTGTGGCAGAAATATTGTTTGATATCCTCCAGAGCCTAACCTTAGTTTCTCCGGACCAAACCCTTATTCAACCCAGTAATGGTTCTGTGTCCTCAAACGCGATTGAAACTAGGGTAAAGAAGCCTGACAATTTCTTGCTCAATGCCCAGTTGGGAATACGTCCCTCTATGCAGGGGATTTTGCCACAAACGTGGATGTTAGAGCTAGAACCAACTATCAAGCAAGTTCAACAGGTCTGGCAGCAGTGGTCAGAAATGGGTTGGGAGGGTGTTTCTCCTGACTATGCACCGGTGCTGTTGCAAAAGTCGGTTTTGCAACAGCAAACCTCAGTGGCTACCTACAAAAATCTGGTAACGTTAATCAACGGTAAGCGCACCCTGCGAGATATAGCAGCCCTGCTCAAACGAGATCTGTTACTGCTGATGCGATCGCTTTATCCTTATATTAAGAAACAACTGATTGAACTAGTAGAAGTGCCTGACTTGAGCGCTCCCAAATTTGTAGATATCCCCGCCAAGGCAGGCATTAGTAGCCAAAAATCCCAAACCCCAAAATCCCAAACCCCAAAATCCCAAACCCCAAAATCCCAAACCCCAAAATCCCAGAAGAAGTCTGATCAGGCATTAATAGTCTGTATTGATGATCACCCCCAAACCTGTAAAATTATGAAGGAAGTGATTCAATCAGCAGGTTATCGATTTTTAGGAATCCAAGACTCTATCCAAGCTCTACCTTTGCTACTCAAGCATAAGCCAGATTTAATATTCTTGGATTTGGTGATGCCGATTGTTAATGGCTACGAAATGTGCGCCCAGATCCGCCGGGTGTCAATGTTTGCCAATACACCAGTGATTATTCTGACTGCTAAAGATGGTATTGTAGACCGGGTAAGAGCCAGAATCGTTGGGGCCACTGATTTCCTTAGCAAACCAATCGACAATCAAAAAGTAGTGGCAACGGTGCGCAAGTATCATACAACCTCGCCTTGCAAGACCGATCCAGTTTAAAAAGAGAAGAGTCCGTAAGTGAAGGAAGAGTCTGGAGGTGGGGGGAATCCAGAATTGTCCTAGGTTAACACTTAACGGTCAACGGTTAACAGTCAACAAACCCTAACTATTGAATCAGCTCCTCTAGGGTACACAGCAGTTCTTCTGGAGTCACTGGTTTAGCTAAGTAGGCATCAGCCCCCAGCATCTTTCCCCAAATTTTGTCCACCTCAGTACCTTTGGTGGAGCAAATCACCACAGGAATCTGGCTAGTGTGAGGATTAACTTTCAGGGCTCGACAAAACTCAAAACCACTTTGACCAGGCAAAATTACATCTAAAACCACTAAATCTGGTGTATGGTGAGATAATTTTTCCCGAGCCTCCTCTACACTAGCCACGCCAGTAACCCCCAAACCCGCTTGTTGCAAACAGCGAGTTAGGTACTGTCTTTCTGTTACGCTATCTTCTACCACCAAAACAGTTTTCATATATTAAAGTATAGCACCTTATACAGAAAATTTGTTAATGGCAAGGGCAAAATTGCTGATAAAATCATGGTTTTTATCTAGCGCTATTCTTTCCCATCAGGGTGAACTCAGCTCTTCCACCCAAGGGGGTTATATCAAATCCCTGGTGACTAGAGCACGGGGAGCAAGGGAGCTTCCAAAGCAGGGGAGCTTCCAAAGCAGGGGAGATTCCGAGTTTCGGAGCTTCGGAGTAGGGAGTAGGAAATAAGGAATCGGGAAGACAGGACTAAATTAAAAGATTTTTCAAGGTCAGCAATCAAGAATTTTAAAGACTTAAAAATTAAGTTGGCCACAAGGTATATATCATCTAGCAAAAAAGTGTTATTTTTTTACTAAACTATTTCCTAGAATACAAATACTCAATCATAGGAGAGTTGCTTATGGGGAATTCAGGTAAAAACAAAAAATTATACTCTGTGAAGCTAGCTTCCTAAATCTCAGTAGAAACAAGACGGTAGAGACTTGACTGTAGAGACCTCACAATATTATCACAAACTCAGCCTAATCTTGAGAAGGCTGAGTCAAGAAGGCTTCTTGGGCTGTTTACATAGCAGTAACACACAGGAGAGTTTTTTCAGTCAACCGGCTCGGGTTCCAAAAATCGGATTCATAAAATGCTCAGCTAGGGCTGATAAGTACATAGAGAGTTCAAAACAGTACTAGTCATGATAGTGAACCACCATTACCAACTTCCCCACTGGTCAATGACCCAAAGCCAGCCTCTGAGTTATCTAGGCTTGGTAGAACAACTACGGGTAAGCAATCGAGAGGATTAACAATGGTGGTTAATGTATCAGGGTGCATCCAGCCTATCAGCAGTCATACCAGCTACTGGGAGTTTAATTGGTTAGTTAAAAGTCAGTTAAAATTCACCCATGTAGACTCTCGTATCCTGGTTTGCGACCGCTCCATTGGTGTTGCTCAACTATGGCAGCCAAAGGCAGGGCAGCTGGGGAAAAAGACTCCTGTGGATCAAATCCTAAGAAACCTAATTGAAGCAGTATCCCGCTACCCAGACCGAAGTCCTGAGCGGCAGAAAGCCTTGAATCGTCTCCTGAGCGTTATTCAAAATCTACCTGGCATTTACAAATCTTCCCACGTAGACTATCTAGAGGCGTTAAATCGAACCTGGGAATGGGTCATCCGCAATCTGTACCAGTTTGAGCCAAGTTCAACCTCCGTTGAAAAAAGCTTAGTTACCTGGATCAACGGATATTTACGCTGGCGCATCCGAGATTTATATATCTCAGATAGTAAATATCCAAGGATTAGCACTAATCAACCGATCGGTAACAGTGACGAGGATTCAAGGACTCTAGAAGACCGGTTGCCAGACCCTAGACCTTCCTTGAGTAGACTGGATGATTACATTGAAGCAATCCAGACAGCTGAACGCCAGCGTCTAAGTCAAGGGATTCTCGAAGAAATTAAAAACGATCCAGATGGGAAACTAATCGGTTGTCATCCCCGCAAATATCCCAAATGTAATTGTCAGTTATTAGCAATGCGGTTGCTAGTACAAGAACCACCCCAGAGAATTGCTGACATTGCTAGAGAATTTAACGCTAACCAACAAACTCTCTACTCTCACTGGAAGAAAAAATGCCTGCCGAAGCTGCAAGATATTGGTAAAACGTTTGGATATCAACCATGACTATTACAGAATCAACTAACATTAAGGTTTCTATTAGCCCATACGCTCATAGTTATGCAGCACAGTTTGCTGCTGAACAAGCCACCCCTAGGAAGGGAAAACACGTCTATCTCAATACTTTAGCAGTTTATGCTGTTAAAAACTATCTTAAATGGCTCAAGATTCCAACTAATCTTGCTCAAAGTGATTGTTGGAATCCGGGTTTAAGAGTATTGTTGGATGTAGCTGATTTGGTTTTGCCCAACATTGGTAAATTGGAATGTCGTCCAGTGCTACCAGGTCAGTCAGCCTTGAACGTGCCACTAGAAGTGACCGAAGACCGGATTGGTTATGTGGCAGTGCAGTTCAGTGAGCAATTAGACCAGGTAGAGTTATTGGGATTTGCTCCGTATCATGCGATCGCTAAATCCCTAGACCCTTTACCCCTAGAAAAGCTTGAATCTCTCGATACACTAATTGACAAGATTGATTGGATTAAGAAATCGGTGAGGGTAACCCAATGGTTTGAAGAAATATTTCAGGCAGATTGGCAACCACCACCATCACTTTTACCTGAGTATAGGTACAGGTCTAGTTTCAAAACGGTTACTGCCTTCAGAGGATCGGAGTTAGGTATCAAGCGGCGCTCCAAGCAAGAACCGAGCATACAGGCTTTAAGAGGTAATGACAGATCAACAATGCGAGCCAAGCTAATGGACTTAGCTGGTCAAGGGGTAGTCCTGCTGCTGCAAGTGAATTTCCAACCTCCTGATACTGAAGATATTGATATTTTTATGCGGCTATATCCTGCGGGTGATTCAATGTATTTACCACCAGATTTGCAGGTAAATTTACTCGATGAATCGGGAAATTCTTGTATGAAAGCTCAAGCTGGAAAAACTAACGACAAGATCCAAATTGATTTCAGTTGCCAACCAGAGGAACGATTCAGTGTCAGATTAAAATTGGGAGATATAAGTATCACGGAAAAATTTATAATTTAGGTAAGCTATCAGCTATCAGCTATCAGCTATCAGCTAATGCGCTACGCGCACGCTTGGCCAAAGGCCACGCTGCTTGAGGTGCGAACAGCTATCAGCTATCAGCTAATGCGCTACAGATGGTGCTACTTGAGGTGATGCGCGAATATCTCTGTTCTGTCACTGATCGGAGTTGTAAAATCAAGAGGAAAACCCACCCCACGGTCGAGGTGGGGTGTGGCCTTATTTAATTAATTGGGCAAATGTTCACGCTTTCTCATCTAGGGAGTTAACCGTTAATGCTGTGGCCATCAACTCTTCTAATTGTTCAAGAGTTAAGGCTTGAATTCTGACGGATATCTCGACAGGAATCTCGGAAAATCGCAGTTTAAGGATGCGCTCTAAACTGCCTCGACGTTCTTGTTCAATCCCTTGTTGGATGCCTTGAGCAAGACCCTCTTGTAAAATCTCTTGATACCAGAGGTGCGACCCGTGGCGAATTTAATTCTTAATGCGGAAAGCGCACCTAAGTGATTCTCGTAATACTGTCATATCCCACCTCATGATTTGTTGAATTAAGGGTATCTCTAACACAAAGCTAGCAAAGAAAGCTAAGAGGAGATCTCCCAAGTTTTTTGATACTGAATTTTGCCCCCCTAGCCCCCCAACTTTGGGGGGAACAAGAGTCAATTTGCTTCTAAAAGTCCCCCAAAATTGGGGGACCAACGGGGGCTTGGATGTAGCAAATGAGACTTCTCAGACAACCTCTAAGAGCGGTTCTAGTTGATTTAGGGTTTGATCCGCTCGTAGCGCCTGCACTGCTGACCGCAATTTTGATTCGCTACCACCTCCAAATAAGATCGGGACAAATGGAAATAGGGGAGGTAAAGGTTGTTCTAATACTAATTCAGCCTCTACTTCCCACAGATTAATTACCCGATAATCTTGACGCGCCTTTAATCCCATGAATTCCTTGTCGTAGCAATTTTCAATGGTGACTGTGCCTGGGGGCGGCAAGATATTAATTAATACTGGATTTGCGGATAGGTTGTATTTTTCCTCAGCTAAAGCCACATAATTGCGCATTCGCTGAGGCATATTCTGGTCATAGCGTAGTTGTAATTCATTGAGAATCAGAAATTCGGAGTGTTCCGGGCTAGACGCTTTTACAATTACATCGCTTTCGCGACTAATCCATTGAAACTCAGCATCCAGTAACTGAGATGCTCGCACTTGGGGATTACCGGTTACCCATTGCACCCAAGCATTAGGAGCGAGACTAATTAAGCGTTTGCTACCAATATCTGCACGTTTTGCCATACAATACAATTGATCGAATCAAGATTAATTATTGAGTTACACGCACCCCAGTTTGCAGAGCTATTTCTGGGGTTCAAATAAAATTTGATTACTGAAGAGCTGGGCTTTTCAGAGGGAGCATGTCAACTTTGTAATTAGGTAGATAGATCCCCCCTAACCCCCCTTAAAAAAGGGGGGAATTAGATGGAAAAGTCCCCCTTATTAAGGGGGATTTAGGGGGATCTGAATCAGGGGTTAACAAAATTGACATGCACCCTTTTCAGACTTCCCAAACTTCCTGTTTCTTAAGATTCTTCGTCTATAGACTCGCCGTCTATAAACTCGCCGTCCATAGGGTCTCCTAAATCGAAGATAATAATAAATTTTTCATCAGGCATCAGCCGTTTAAGAGCCTGCAAGTGACCCTCAGCATCCGATCGGTTGCGGAAACGACGAACAACCATCCGCTGCATATTCGGCAATAGACGAATGAGCGCCCATGGATATAGGCGTTGAGAGTACGACATAAAATATTAGGTATCTCCTTAACTGGGGCTCCAGAGCCAGCCTGTAGCCGAGAGAAACTGTCGGCTGGCTCTTACCGTGGAACGTTTTCGCGTCCACGGTATTTTTATTATAACACAAAAAATTATATATTATAACATATTTTGAAAAGTTTTGTAACAAATGTTGGGAATCGGGAATCGGGAATCGGGAATCGGAACCCACCCCTAACCCCTCCCAGGAGGGGAACGGGAATCGGGAATCGGGAGTCGGGAGTCGGGAGTCGGGAATCGGGAGTGGAAAAAAATCCTGTGTACCTCACTTGTGATCAGAATTGCTATCCGTAGTGAGATTAAGTAGTGGGATGGGACCTTGGAGCCGGGACGAACCCATTTCTCGACCACAGCTATATGCGATGCAAAGAGCCGCTGCGCGATAAGAGCCGCTACGCGATCCAAAGAGCCGCTGCGCGATTGGCCGTAGGCCACGCTACGCGATGCTCGGTACGAGCCGCTGCGCGAACGCATCCACCAACCGTATCCTAAACTCTTCCTTTTATTCCCGATTCCCAATTCTGAATTCTAAATTCTAAATTCTAAATTCCCTCAAGTTGTCAATTTTCCTTTTATCCCTTATACTAGTATTATCGGAATATTTAAAGGGGAGACAACAGATGAACAAGTGCGTTGGAACTACTGAAGCAGCATCTCTATTAGGAATTTCTTCTCGAAGATTGCGCCAACTCCTAGAGAAGGGTCGGGTCCGGGGTGCCTATAAAAGCGGGAAATTCTGGATTATTCCTCTGTTCAACCATTTGCCACAAATTACTAAAGGTAATCGTGGACCAAAGGGGAAATGGCGCACTAGTCGTACAACCGCTTTAGCTAAAATTAATGTCAATCGCAATCACATTGGCTCGAATATCAAGAAAAGCCCCAAAGACCGGAAGCCAGTGATTTCAGTTAAACGAAAGGGCACTAATCTCTACGGTAATGAGGTGGAAATCCTTGGTCCGTGTAAGATTGTTTATCAGCCGGATAATCCCCTTGATTGTGGTGCTCGTTTGTGGATCGAAACCTTCAGTGATATTCACTTTATTGGTGGGAGTTTTCCGGCTATTAAGTAGTCGGACAAAACTAAAATTAACTCTTTAAATAGGGAGCAGGGAGCAGGGAGCAGGGAGCAGCAGGGACTTATTGTAGGGTGGGCAAATGACAGAATTCCAGATTATATGGTGATTGGCTATAAATTTGCCCACCCTACTACCCCACAGCGCGATCGCTCTCCCCGCGCCCCCGCCACTATTGCCGCTGTAAGGCATGTTTTCCCTTGACTTTTGCTAACATTTATTTATCGACGTTTTTCCTGATAAATACTGAAATTAATGACTTATCTATTAACAGAGGCTTTTCAGAAAGCACAAAATTTACCAGAAGAGATACAAGACGAACTTGCTCATCAGTTAATCGAAGATATTGAGAATGAACTTAAATGGCTAAAAACATTATCACAATCTCAAACCTCTTTCCTAGACGAATTAGCCCGTAAAGCATTAAATGAATCTAAGATAGGGGAAACGAAAGTTATGGGTTTTGATGAATTATGAAGTTTTTAAGTTATTGTAGGGTGGGCAAATGACAGAATTCCTGATTAAATGGTCAATGGCTATGAATTTGCCCACCCTACTACCTCCCGATTCCCGATTCCCGATTCCCGATTCCCGATTCCCGATTCCCGATTCCCGATTCCCGATTCCCGATTCCCGATTCCCGATTCCCGATTCCCGATTCCCGATTCCCGATTCCCGATTCCCGATTCCCATGAACTCCCCACAACTAAAACCAGCCTTCAATCTCTTCGTTTGTCAACATTTTCTTCAACTTTTGATATTCCCGTTTTGTTGCTTCGTAGATATGTTCCATGTTCACGGGTTCATCGGCGGCGGCGGCAAAAAAAGCGGCATTTAGGGCAATATTGCGAATATTTCCGCCAGCTACTTTTAGTTGACCGAGTTTCTGGTAATTTAAGTTTTGGGTTGGTGTCTGGGGAGGAAAAATCCGCTGCCAAATTTGGGTACGGATTTCGGGTCCGGGAAACGGAAACTCGACCACAAAGCGAATCCGGCGCTCAAAGGCACTATCGAGAGCGCTTTGGAAATTGGTGGTCAAAATAGCTAACCCTTGATAGGCTTCCATTCTCTGCAGCAAATAGCTGACTTCGATGTTAGCGTTGCGGTCGTGACTGTCTTTAACTTGGGTACGCTTACCAAACAGGGCATCGGCTTCGTCAAACAGTAGAATAGCACTTCCGGTTTCAGCTGCATCAAAGATCCGCCGCAGATTCTTTTCGGTCTCACCAATATATTTACTGACAACTCGACTGAGGTCGATGCGATAAAGAGAGAGGCGAAATTCGTTGGCTAATACCTCAGCTGCCATGGTTTTACCAGTACCGCTAGCACCGTAAAATAGGGCGCTGATGCCCAAACCCCGGACACCTTTGTGGGCGAAACCCCATTCCTGATAGACTTTATACTTGTATCTGAGGTGAGTGGCAATATCCCCAAGAAGCAGCCGTTGTGGGGTTGGTAATACCAGATCCTCCCAGGTAGCCGTAGCATTTATCGGTTGCGCTAAGTGTTCTAATTGATTACGGCTGATTTGGCGGCATAAATCCCATAATTGAGTGGGGTGGTGGGTTTCGTCTCTGAGATTTTTGCCCCCATTATCCGAGATCCCCCTTCCGTCCCCCTTAAAAAGGGGGAAACCAGAGGAGGCTTCGCTGTTTGTTCTTTGGGGACTTTGAAATCTGTTTTCCCCAGGTTCCCCTCCTGGGAGGGGGTAGGGGTGGGTTAGGGCGCTCTTGGGGCTAGATCCGGGATTTTGTGGGAATTTTGAATTTTGAATTTTGAATTGATCACAGGCGGCTTGAATACTAGCACTACTGAGGTTAAACTGTACGGCCATGCGCTCTATTTGACCGTTAAGTTCTGCTGCAGCTGACCCTATATGGCTTTCCCACAGGTCATATTGTTCCTGGTGGCTCAATGGGGGGATGTCTAGGTTAACAACAGTCCGCTTACAGTCAATTTTTCGGTGATTGCAGCTGAGGATTAAACGAGTATTGTTACTATCAATAAATTGGCTCAGAGCATACTCCCGCCCTGGCTCCGTAAAATTATAACTATCGCAGTCAATAAACAGGACACTATTGCTAAGTATTGCTTCCCTTTGCCAACGCTTCGCGAGTTGGTAGACCAACTGGGGCTTGGTGGTCAGAGCGGCAGGGTCGAGAGTATGTAACTTTAACCCCAAACCCTGACAAGTGGCGGAGGCAATTTGGTATTTAGTGCTTCGATCCGAGCCAGATAATTGCACCACGGGATAGCTATTTGTCCCCTCGCTGCCAGACCAAATGGTGATCAATTGCGACCCTATACTTAACTGAGAGCTAGGCAAAAGATGAGGGTTGGTCTGAGGCGGTTGGGGAGTGATAATGCTTGCTAATTCCTGGTCTGTGGCATTTTCTCCTAACAGAAAGCAGAGGATACGCTGGTCAATTATGAGGGGGGACTTGGTTAGGATTGATCCTGGTTCTATGTGGAGCAGTTGCCAGTATAGTAAAGGGCTTTCGGGAGAAAGGACACGCCAACTGGGTCCGGGCAGGGCGTCAAGAGCTAAACTAAGAGTAGGATAGTTTTTGTTAGGATGATTTTTTTGGGCAATGGCCACCAAGGACTGGAACATAGGTTCTATTTCCATGCCCACGCACATTAGCAGGATATCCCTTTCAAAAGGGGAGAGATTTAAGAGGATACAAAGTTCAGCCAGGGCAGATGTTAGGTCAACAAATTCAGTTACGATTTGTTGATTTTCTTTACCTTCTATGTATTTTTCTAAATAGTTACGAACTCGATCGATTTCTTGTAACAGAGAACTAATATTAGAGTGATACCAGTTGGTTTGAGAAAGGGGTGCCATGTCGCGCTCCTGGAAGACGGATGGATCGACTGATCTGGTTTACTAATAGGGTACAAGGTAAAAGGAACTAGCTATGCGCACTACTCATACCTATAAACCGAAATATTCTCACTCTACTTCAGTGTCATTTGATCAAAATAATAAAGACTCCAGACGGAAAGGTTATAGAGAAATAATGGAAGCAGAGGAAAGGGAGTGGAACGCGGAAGAGGCGGTGGGGGAATGGGGAAGTATCAGTGCGAAGGTGATGCGCACCTTAGAATCAGGACAATACCAGCCGGAAACGGGAAGGAGAGAGATGGGGCTGCAAGGGAAGTTTTCTTTTGGACAGCCGGGAGATAGAAGCAGGCAAGGGGCGAATCACGGTGGGCAAATGGTAGTGCAGCCGAAAAGGATGATGGTGCAGCGAGCAGCACAACCGTTGACGGGGGATTCGTTGACCGATGGCGATAGCATGAGGGCAGTGAGTAGCAAAAATGAAAACAAAACCGGCTTGCCTGATCGCCTCAAGGCAGGGATAGAGAACCTCTCTGGCTACTCGATGGATGATGTGAGGGTGCATTACAACTCGGAGAAACCAGCACAGTTGCAAGCCCTGGCGTATGCACAGGGGACGGATATTCATGTTGGGCCGGGGCAGGAGAAGCATTTGGCTCATGAGGCATGGCATGTGGTGCAGCAGAAGCAGGGGAGGGTGAATAATACGATACAGGCGATGGGAGAATATATGATCGAAGAAGAGGGATTGGAAAGGGAAGCGGATGTAATGGGTAGGAAAGTCTTGGATTTACAACATATGAAATATACGAATGTAGAACCTCCCGTTGGAAGAAAGAGTTATGTTTATCGGGCAGATAGGGCTCCATTACAACGGGTGAAGAAGGAGGATAGGACGGTGGTTCAGAATAGTCCACAACAGCTTGATTATAAGAAAGGGAGCGGCGTACCTTTGCATAGTGAAAGGGTGGGCTACACGATGACGGCGCGGTTAAATCCAATGGATCCTCAACAGGGATCAGGACCTTATGCAAGAAAGGGAGATTTATATGATAATTTAAGAGACTCCGATGGGGTACGGTTATATATAAAGGGTCATCTGCTCAACGGTAAACTGGGTGGCCCCGGGGTTGAAGATAATCTATTTCCGATCACAGCAAAAGCAAATCGAGATCACTCGCAACAAGTGGAAGAACCCTTGAAAGAGAAAGTGAAAGTTTTATATTATCTGATGAAACGAGGATTCGCATCGGAGAGCTCTTACATTAGATACGGGGTAAGGGCTGTGCCAGAAGATCCTAAACAGTTCCACTTGAACGGTAGCTCGAAGCTGATATGTACAGTGGTGCCTCATATAGACTGGCTGGATGAACAAATGCGGCAAAGATACTGGTTAGATTTCACACAAATGAGAGAGCACCAGATTCGTTCAATCCCTGAAACGATTAAGACATTAGAAGATATATCATTAGAGCAAATCGGTTGGGGACAAGTAGGTGGAGGATTGAGATCGGGACCAATACGAATAAATAGAAAGAGGGATGCTGATGGTAATCTAAAATATTATAATGTGCAAAGGGAAGTGGAGCCTGATGGTAAAGTGAGCATAGTCAACGAGAGTCCGAACCGAATAATTATGCAAATCATCCCATTTGACCAGATGAATCAGCTCTCCCCATTCCAAGATAAAAAAATATCACCACCAAGGAATAACCCAATATACTAAGTAATTAGCGTTTTATAAGAAAGGGGCAGCGGAAAGGCAGCATGCAGAAGGCAGAAGGGTGGTGCGTACGCAGATCTTGATGGGTGGGCAAATGATCATTTTTTCCGAGTAAATTGCATATCTCTCAGAATTAGCCCACCCTACCCTAGGTCATGCGTACGCCTCTGTTGTATGTATGGTTAAAGCCTTGTAAACCACCAACCCAAAACCAAACAGACTCACCCCATCCACCCCACTTCTAACCCACCGCCACCAATGGTTAAGGTTTGTCTCAATGCGTTGCTCATCCGCACCTTGCTCGTAAAGCCGAGTCAATCGCTTCGCTCAAATTCAAAATTCAAAATTCAAAATAAGGCCAATTCAAAATTATGAGTTCAAAATTCAAAATGCTTTTGAATTTATAATTTCGGCTCTCCTAAGGTTGCTATGCTGAGGGGGTTAAGCTAATTTAAACTACTAATTTAGTATAATCAGTCTAGGAGAGCCCTAATTTCTAATTTTGAATTTTGAATTTTGAATTTTGAATTTTGAATTGGCCTTATTTTGAATTGGCCTTTCTTTTGGTTTTGACAACGATTGCTGCAATTATCTTAATAATAGCAATTCTACGACTTGTGAGGTACAAATTTCTGGTTTTTAGGGAGCAGCGATGCAGCGCGGTCTTGGGGGTTTCCCCCATGAGCGACTGCATCAAGACGGGAGCAGGGAGCAGGGAGCAGGTAAGAGGAACCCACCCCTAAACCCTCCCAGGAGGGGAAGTGAGGGAAGAGGGCAAAAATAATGTGTACCTCATAGCTACGATAAACGCTATATTAATCGCGCTCGTAACACCAATGATGTAGACATATTATTATATCAGTAGTAGGGTGGGCAAATGGACATGACACAAAGATGAAATTGCCAAACCTACATAATTTGCCCACCCTACTGTAAGCAACTCTAGTCTGAGGCGTTAGGGTCTGGTAACTTATTGCCGTTGTATGGAGGTTTACATTACATGAAAAAGCCCGGCTTGTGGATTGGAATGGCTATCATTATCTGCACATATATCTGGCAGCACTACGTTTACGTAGTAAATCAAGAAAGGAACGAACCCATCATCAAGAAGCAAAGTGACCATGAATGAATAACCGAAAATCGGAGAAGAAGCGGTGCAAGGGTCGATGCTCTTGGCTCGAAAGCATTATCGATGGCGGACGGGGCAAAGTGCGATCGCTCTTGTAGTAGGGTGGGCAAAGGTCGATGATTGGTGGACATATGTATTACTTTGATAATTTGCCCACCCTACGCCACAATCATAATTTGCCCACCCTACTCCCTGTTGATTTTGATCAAATAGTAGGGTGGGCAAATGGACATGATTGGTATACAAATGGTATTACTTTGATGATTTGCCCACCCTACGCCTGGGAACAGGGAACAGGGAACTATCAACATGTGACATATTATATCAGTAGTAGGGTGGGCAAATGGACATGATTGGTGATCAAATGGTTAATGGTTGATGATTTGCCCACCCTACGCCATGGAGTGCGATCGCACTATAATCTTTGATTTAGCGGTGGGAGGATGTCAAAGTGCTACAATTTCGATCAATACGGTTTCGCAAAAACCACCCATGACTAAATTAATCCAAGAAACCTTTGAGCAGATCGCACAGCTTTCGGAAGAACAACAAAACGCCCTAGCCATTTTTTTACAAAAACACCTCGCGCTTATTTTGCAGCAAGCTGAAAGAGAGAAACGAATTGAAGAGAAGACTTATACAATTAACGACTTCAATGAAGAGACCCAACAAGCGATTATAAATATTGAAGAACAAAAAAACTTGACCGTTTGTGCCAATAAAGAATCTCTCTACAATGAACTGGGAATTTAATGCTATCACCGGTTTTTGAAAACCGCTTTAAGAAAGACGTCAAACGGCTACAGAAGCGTGGCAAAAATATGGAAAAGCTGAAATCAGTTATTGATAACTTATTAGAGAGAAAAGAACTAGAACCCAAATACAAAGATCATGCCTTAACAGGAAATTGGAGTGGATACCGAGATTGTCATATCGAACCAGACTGGATTTTAATCTACAAAACCTCAGAAACCAATCTTTTTCTGGTTCGTTCCGGTTCCCATGCAGATTTATTCTAAATGATCATGAATTTGGAAGTGCGATCGCTCTTGTAGGGTGGGCAAATGAACATGAATCCTGATGAAATTGCCAAGCTATCAGAATTTGCCGACCCTACCCTACGGAATGCTCGCTTTACCCCCTACTTCATTCGTTACCTCCGCCAACACTTTAAATACCACAGGTCCTGTGATGCAAGGAAGCAAGAGTAATGGCAAAAGACTTATTTCATGATGTTGTCAAAAATGCCTTAATTAAAGATGGTTGGCAAATTACCGATGATCCGTTTTTTTTGAAAGTAGGCGGAGTAGAATTTTTTATTGATCTGGGTGCCGAAAAGCTAATAGCGGCAGAAAGAAATGGTCAGCGGAAGGCAGTGGTAAATCAAAAGTTTTATTAATCCCTCCTCAATTACAGACTTCCACCTTGCCATTGGTCAATTCATTAACTATCGAGTAGCGTTAAAGGTAAAAGATCCAGAACGACAATTATTTATGGCGGTTCCCGATACGACCTACCGAAGGTTTTTTCAGAAGGAATTTCCTCAAATGGTTATTCAAGATTACCAACTGAAACTATTAAGTTATGACATTGATAATGAGGTAATTGTATCATGGAAAACCTAGAAAAGCTTCAAAATTATCGCAGTATAATCAAGCAACTACTGAATCAATATGCCAGTTACAAACCCTCTCATGGTGACATGGAAATTCATAACATTTTTGATACGGAAAACGACCATTATCAAGTAATGGCCATCGGCTGGGACAAGAAAGAAAGAGTTTATGGCTGTTCAGTTCATTTACAGATTAAAAATAGCAAGATCTGGATTCAGAATAACAATACTGAATGGGATATTGGTCAAGATCTGGTTAATATGAACGTTCCCAAAAATGATATTGTTATTGGGTTTCAGCCACCTTCTATGCGCCAATACTCAGGCTATGGCACAAAGTAAGCATTCAGTAGCGTGGCCGTAGGCCAATCGCTGATCTTGTTTGGTGGGCAAATGGTCTTGGGTTCGAGATGAAATTGCCTTCGGTTTAGTATTTGCCCACCCTACCCGCTCCGAATGCGATCGCACTTCCGTTTAGTTGTTTGGTGGGCAAATGGTCTTGGGTTAGAGATGAAATTGCCTTCCGTTTTAGTATTTGCCCACCCTACCCGCTCCGAATGCGATCGCACTTCCGTTTAGAATTTGCCCACCAAACACCACAATCAGTGGATTTTGATAAAATAGTGCGATCGCTCTTGTAGTTGGGTGGGCATTGGTCGATGATAACTGATCAATTGGTCAAACCTTGTACATTTGCCCACCAAACCCCAAGGCGAGCAGTAGGGTGGGCATTGGTCGATGATAACTGATCAATTGGTCAAACCTTGTACATTTGCCCACCAAACCCCAAGCATCTGAAGGCGAGCAGCCATTCCCCATTACCCATTACCCATTACCTATTACCTATTACCTATTACCTATTACCTATTACCTATCTCCAAAGTAAAAAACCTACCCCTGTGAGCCCCACACTCTTCCCCTGTTCCCTTTTAAAAACTTCTGATGACTTGGATTATTACACCGCTACAGAAAATCTGGAATGCCATCTCTAAGGTATTTACCGCCAAGCTATTTGAATTTGGTGACCAAGCCTTTTCTCTGAGTTTCTTAGGCAAATTCCTGTTTTTATGTATCATCGCTATTATTATCTCCCGTACCATCAAAGCCCTGATTAAACATTGGTTACTGAGCCGTTTCAGGATGGATCGGGGTACTCGCGAAGCCCTCGCTTCTATTATCGGTTACATTCTAACCATCTTAGGGTTTTTAATCGTTCTGCAAACGTCGGGGATTAACCTAAGTTCCTTAGCCATCTTTGCTGGTGCTCTCGGTATTGGCTTTGGAATTGGACTACAAGATCTAGCTAGCAATTTTATCAGTGGTCTGACTATCCTGCTAGATCAACCGATTAAAGTGGGAGACTATATAGAAATAGATAATCTGTCAGGAACTGTGGAAAAAATATCGATTCGCTCTACAGTAGTACGAACCATCCACAACGTTTGTGTGATTATTCCGAATAACAGTTTTGTCCAAAATAATGTCATAAACTGGAGCTACCAAGACCCGACGAGTCGTCTCCAAATTCCCATGAACTTTCCCGATGAATTGGATTCCCTTGTCGTCACAGAGCTGCTGTTAGCGGCTGCCCGCCAAGAACCCCGCGTTTTATCCTCTCCCTCTCCCCAGGTTTGGTTCAAGGGCTATGGAGAGGAAGGAATGGATTTTGAGCTTTTGGTTTGGATCGATCAACCAGCAGAGATCGAAGCAATTAAAAGCGCTTTGTATTATCTGATTGATACGGAATTGCGATCGCGCCAAATCGAACCCGGCCGCCCTGAGCTAAGCTTGCGTATGCACAATCCAGAAACCTTAGTGTCCCTGTTTCGACAATTACAAACCCCCGGGGTGACTAATGGCTCCTCCTCAATCCACAACCAATCAGCTCCAGACAAACCCAAACCCAAGTCTGAATCCCCTTATACCTGGAAGCTGGCGGATCTATTGCGGCAAGTAAGTTATTTTAAAAACTGTAGCGATATGGAACTGCGACATATCATTGAGGAGGGCTATCGGAAAACTCTCCCAGCTGACCAAACCATCTGTCGGGAAAACGATCCAGGGGACTCATTTTATATTATCCTATCTGGAACAGTGGAAGTGTTCGTGGAATCCATTGGAAAACGAGTCGCTACCCGTAAGTCTGGGGAGTTTATCGGGGAGATGTCTCTGCTGATGGGTACTCCCCGTACTGCTACTCTTCGTACCCTAGAAGAGACAATGCTGTTTGTGGTGGATCGAGACAATTTACAAAGTCTATTGGCTAAGCACGAAGCATTAGCTGACCGAATTTCTGAAGAATTATCCAAACGTCAAGAGACATTGGAACGCTTAGGAATAACCGTCAGTTCCACAGAGCAAGACGAAACTCCTTTCGCCGCAGTTCGCAAACGTATTAAATCAATTTTTGGTATTTAAAACCGATAGTTATCATGAATCAACGTAATCAGGATAATCAGTATCTATCACACCCCTCAATTGATGAGTCAGATCAGCTTCCTAGCTCCTTTGTGGAAGCAGTCACTAGGGTGAAAACCTTTGCTCTGTTGGAAATGGAAAAAGAAACGGAGCGAAAACAGCTTTACTATCATACTTGTGACCATGTTAATGGAGTTCAGCGTAGAGCTGATCGGATTTTCCAAGCCATCAGACCCGATTGGGAAGCCGGTCTGGACAATGATATAGCACCAGACTATCTGAGCAGAATCAAACAGTTAATCGATCTGTGCGCCATTGCTCACGATATGGTGCAAGAGTTTCTCCCTCAAATCCAACCCTATACCTCTAGACGGCGAGAAAGTGGTGTGAGCGAAGCCGCTACAATTACTAAGCTTTTGGATTACATCAAAAATCAGAATGAATGGATAAGTAAGCAAACTCCTAACCATCTGGCCTTGTTTACCGATTCAGATTTACAAATCATTACAGAAGCGATTAACGCTACCATTTGTTGGTATGATACTTCAGACAATACAATTTACCAACCTGACCTCTACTCTTATGATAAAAACCTATCTCTGGTAGCTCGGATTATTGCTTTGGCTGATTTAGGCACTTTGGGAATGGAAGGGATTGAAGCATTTAACGAGGAAGGCAGTCTGCTATTTCTAGAAGAAAATCCTGATATTATCCCCATAATTTTGAATCAAGATATTCCTGATTCCGAAGCTATCGATAAACAAACTATTTATGAAAATCTTAGACAACGGCTGCTGAAAAGGACTCGCTTTCAAGTCAATTTTGCTAAGGGACGAATGGCTAGATTGGCTCGTGAACTTAAAGGGTTTACCGCCGAAGCAATTGCAGTTTTAACCCATGATGTTTTTAAGTATTTGAATCCAGCCATAATTAAAGCTATTGAATTCTCAACTCCTACCGCTAATGACACCAATTTTGAGGAATTGATTGAGTTTTTCCAGCTCGATAAGTATCTGAAAAATTAGGTGATATCAGCTTAAAATCAAGAGCAAAAATGCAATCAATGATAGTGTTGCCGAATCACCTAAAAACTCCTAAAATCGATTAAACATGATGGGAGCAGGTCAAATTTCCCGAACAAATGAACTACTTGACAAAACAACAAAAATCCTGTTAGGGAGCCGGTCTTAGTTGCCGAACAGATGAACTATGTACCATTAGAGCAAGCAATTACCCATGAGGGGGCTATAGATAATGTACAAATATTAGGCATAAGTGACATGCTCCCCCTATTACCCATTACCTATTACCCATTACCTATTACCCATCACCCATTACCCATTACCCATTACCCATTACCCATTACCTATTACCTATTACCTATTACCTATTACCTATCTCCAAACTAAAAAACCTACCCTTGTCAGCTACTCCCTACTCCCTACTCCCTACTCCCTACTCCCATTAATCCAGATAGCTTACTTCTTGGTAAACCGCCAAACTCCATCCCAATCCTGTGGCACCCCTTGGGCCATCAACTGATTAATTCGCTCCATATATAAGGCAGCGGTCTTATCCAAAGGATTCACCATTAACACGTGATTAAAATATTCTAAAGCCTTGTCAAATCCTTGAGTGCGATAACACTCTAAACCTTGTTCAAATTCCAGTTGCGTTTTTAACTTCAATTCCCTAACTGCCTCCGTCTCACCATCCAGCACTTCATAGATGGCAAGGGGTTCATTTCTACCTTTAACAATTGCTCGATCTAGAAACCGAATTTGATAGTGATTTGGATTGCTCAATTTCTCTAAGGTTTGCTGGGAAATTAAGAAAGAAACCCCATAGAACTTGGTCAAGCCTTCCAAACGAGCGGTCAAGTTAACATTATCAGAAAAAGCATCCCCCTGCATTCGGAATGTCTCTCCAACCATCCCCACCATCATGTGACCATAGTGGATACCAATCCCTACTTGAATCGGTAAATAACCGTTGGCTTCACGCTTTTGATTGTATTGGTGGACTTTTTTGAGCTTGGCAATTCCAGCACAGACAGCATTATCAGCGCCATCAGGGAAAATTGCCATCATGCCATCCCCAAGAAATTTGACAATAAAGCCATCGTGATTGCGAATTTCAGGACTAACACGCTTAAGATAGGCATTGACGAAGTCAAAGTTTTCCTTTGGTGTCATACTCTCAGAAATGGTAGTAAAGGAGCGAATATCACTGAACATCACCGCCATTTCTTTACTAACGTGGTCGCCTAATTGGACATGAATCACATTGTCTTTGTGCAGAAAATTCAGATATTCAAATGGGAAAAACCGAGCAAAGGAATTTTTTAGGGTTTCCAGAGTTTCATTGGCTTGAGTCAATTCTTGCTCACGGGCTTTTACCGTTTGAACCATTTGCCGGAAAACCCGTGCTAGTCGTCCTAACTCGTCGCTCCGAGCAGCTACTTCCTCCAGATTTTCAGGCTCAAAGGTATCATTTTCCACAGCGGCGGCTGCTACTGTTACCTTTTCTACCTGTTTTATATACTTTGACTGGCGCAGATTTTCAGCTTTAAGCTGCTCTTCAGCTTCGGTTCGTTTCAGGAAGTTAAGATAGGCTTTGGAATGGTAACGAATCCGAGCAATTAGTTCTACCCGATCTGGCAGTTTTACTAAGTAATCATTTGCTCCAAATCCAAAGGCTTTGGCTTTAATTACTGGTTCTTCTTTACTTGAGAGTACAATCAGGGGAATAGGTCTAGTCGGCGAATCCTTAGAGCGCAGAAAACGCACTAACAACAAGCCATCCATCTCCGGCATGACCAAGTCTTGTAGAATGACCGTTGGTTGGTACTCCTTAGCTACTTTTAAGGTTTGAGTTGGATCCTGACAATAGCGGAAGATAATATCCTTTTCCGGAGCCAACATGCGGCGGATGGCTTCGCCGATCATGGGCTGATCATCGATAAGTAGGACTTTAATCGGCTCTTGGGTCACCATTTTATTTGTAATGTCCTTGTCCAGCTTTGGGATACTCTTAAACCGGGATTATTAGGACAAGTCCCTACAAATCGGTTAAGGTAAATTTTATTGTTGCCCAAGTGAGGAGTGGTCAAGCAGCAATCGGAGTTAAGCCTCCCACTCATCTATTTGGGCGCTCCTGAAATCCCGTTCAGGAGTTCCTTAAAAGCCCGAGTCTTACTATGCTTAGAGTCAAGCCATCCAAGCTCAACTGCATCAGCAAGACTCAGTCCCATACCTTTTAAGAAACGCGCGGTACGGCGCAACAATACTGCCTGAACCTCGGCTCTAGAAGAGTACCGAGAAATTTCGAAGTCTATACCCCGATCCAAGATGTTCTTAGCAGCATTGCAGTCAGCCGGCAACACGACCCCATTAAATATGGGTTCGCTGTCCCCACTCCTTTTCCCTAATAGGGTTCCAGTTATGGAGTCAACTGGCGACGTGTAGCTCGGCTGGACTTCTGTTACAAAGGAGCCAGTCCAATCAGCCCATTTTTGTAAAGAGTCTCGCATTTGACCTTTCATCCAGCTATTAAGCTTGCGAGACATGGCCTTGGACTGGCGCTTATTTTTAATTGGTTGTGTTAAATCTTCTGCAAAAACCTTTAATGCCTTTCCTCCAAATAAAGACTTAGAGGCTTGACCAATAACTGATAATATTTCAGTTTGGTCTTTTCTATAACGGCGGTTCTCTGTTTTCCTAGAAAGGTTGTTTTTTAAAATCCTAGCTGACTTAGCCGGGTCTATCTTTTCTAGTTTCCTGTGAATTGCCCAAAGTTTTCCTCTGTTCCGATTCTTAGCGCATATCCGATCTGACTTCTTGGACGCTAACTTACCCAACCCTTTGCCATGAGCTTTCCCTTCTGAATCAAAGAAAGCTTCTGTGTATCCCTTATCTACGCCAACAGAGCGGCGGTCAACTGGGATACACACTTTCCCATGGTCAACTAGGAAGTGAACTTCAAAGCGCTGCACTAATTGGTTGTATATCAGTCTGATTTGCCCTTTTATTTTTCGGTTAGACCTAACTAATATCCTGTTTCTTTTTCCTCTCCTGAGTCCAGCTATTTCTAATTGGTAGGTGTTTCGCGATATACGCTTACACTTATAGCCTCCTTGCTGATAAACTATCTGATTTTTGACCCAAGAATGTCCTCGCTGAAACTCAATCCTTACAAGCCTGTGGAGTAGTGGACTATCTAAAAGAGCTAAGGTCTTCAGCTGCGTGGCATACTCTTTTCTTGTCTTTTGGTTATCTTTTCCAGGAAACTTTTTGTAAATTTTTTTGATTACTGCATCAGCACAAGCTGCCTGTTGAGCCCTAACAGCTTTCGCTACATCACTAACAGTCCATTCCATTAGTTTTGAAGGTAATCCCAGAGACTCAGGAGTTCTGAAAGTTCTAACTTCTGGGTAAGCTTTTTTCCAGTCTAAGCCCCAGTGCTTTATGCTGCCTAGTTTGTGGTAAGACTCAGACCTGACGATTCCTAGCTTTTTCATCGTAGACAACAGCTCAATCTCAACCGACTTTGCCATCCCGACAACCGGGACGACTTGAGTTGAGATCTTTTTGTTGATACCTACTTTTGCTGTCATTGCTTGATCTTTGCTATTTGTGTCTATCTTATAGCTTTTTGTCTGTATTGTCCAGTTTGGTGACAGTAGATTTAATTTCTTTTTCATAGCGACGAAGAAAGTAAAGCTTAGAACTAAAGCAGTGCATTATCGACATAAAATCATCCATCAACTCTTGCTGGGGGGTCTTGTAAGTGTTATTGAGCACCACTATTTGACAGTTATGTAAATGGCAAAACCACTCGACAAAATCGAACCCAAATCTGCACAGTCTGTCTTTGTGAGCCACGACAATAGTTTTGATTTCAGAGTTCGCTACTTTTTCCATTAGCCCAATAAATTTCCGGCGTTTGAAGTTCAATCCGGATCCATATTCTGAATAGCATCGGCAATTTGGGTAGTTCCTGCCCAAATACTCAATCTGGGAATTTAGATCCTCCGATTGAGACTTGGTTGAAACCCTGGCATAAAGGACTACAGGGCGAGTGTCAACGCAAACTATTAGTCGATCTATGGAACTAGCTAGATAGCGGCGGTGACCTCCAGGAGACCTAATGCATTGGATTTTTCCTGCATCTGCCCATCTAGCTAGGGTTTTGGGATTATAACCATATCGTTTTTGAGCTTCGGTTGGAGTAAGATACATATTTGTCCGTATTGTACCGTTACATCCTAATATATCCCGATCTGATTGGGCTTGGTTAAGCGGCTATCAATCAGATCAGGTACAGCATCGATAAATAACTTGGGGTTAGCTAATTTGTTTAGCAGTTTATCAAATTTTGTTCAATACTCTGGGCAAACTGGGAAAACTATGTCATGCCAATTGTGATTAATAGTCAGTTATTGTTAAGAATTATTATAAGAGATCAATGTTGTGCAATAAAAATGATATTGGAATTGAGCTATAGGAATTTACCTAAGGCTTAAAAGCGAATCCTTTGATTAGGGCAGGTGCGATCGCGTCTAGGGGCAAAATTTCCACCGCCGCCTTCAACTCTGCTGCTGCTTTCGGCATCCCATAAACCACGCAACTGCTTTTATCTTGGGCAATAGTATGCCAACCTTTAGAGCGCAACAGTTTTAGCCCTTCAGCTCCATCTCTACCCATGCCAGTTAACAACACAGCCGTGCCCTTGCGCTTCCAGTACTCGGCTAAACTTTTGAAAAAAACATCCACGGAGGGGCGGTAGGGATAATTACTGGGTTTGCTGGTGTAGGTTAACCTCAAATTCGATGTTAAACACAGGTGGTCTTTGGTTCCAGCAATCAATACTTTCCCTACTTCTGGACGGCTACGGTCAGACGCTAGCTGGACTACCAAGGGTGTCTGATTATTCAACCACTGCACTAATCCTGAAGCAAACTGCAGATCCACATGCTGGACAATCACAATTGCTGCACTGAAACTTGCTGGTATGCTGGAGAGAATCGTTGCTAGAGCCTTTGGTCCTCCAGTCGAAGCACCAATTGCGATTAACGGCGGAAGATGGAGTTGGGAATTTCGGGCTGGGGATTTTGAATTTGGGGTGGATTTTCCGATCAGTTTACCAATGGTAGCAATTTTAGTAAGTAGTTCCTGGGCAGCATCTGGGTTACCGCGAGTGCCCAAAACTGGCAGACTGACAGCATCTAAGGCTCCATATCCAAGGGCTTCAAATACTTTCGATGAATTCTGCTGGATGCTAGCGGTTACCACTAAAATCGCACAGGGACAATGTTTCATGATCTGGCGAGTTGCCTCAACCCCATCTATTACTGGCATGGTCAAATTCATCAAAATTAAGTCTGGGAGGTCTTTGGTACATTTGGCAATAGCTTCGGCACCATCACTAGCCACCCAAGCTACTTGATAGTCTTGAACCCCCATCAAGACACGCCGCAGGGTTTCTACTGCCATCATTGAATCATTAACAATTGCTATTTTCATGTCATAAAAATGCTGATTACTTTTTTATAAGGGAGTCGGGAGTCGGGAGTCGGGAGTAATCACTAATCACTAATCACTAATCACTAATCTCCAATTAAGTCAATCACCGCATTCAACAACGAATCATCATGGAAACTACTCTTGGTTAGATAATAATCTGCGCCAGCTTCCAAACCTTGAATACGGTCTTGTTCCCGGTCTTTATAGGAAATAATAATCACAGGGATTGATTTTAATTTATCATGGCTTTTAATATGGCTGACTAGCTCAATGCCGTTCATGCGGGGCATATCAATATCACTAATAACTAAATCATAAGGGTTGGTACGAACAGCGTTCCAACCATCCATGCCATTAACAGCTATTTCCACCTCATAACCTTGGTTTTCCAGTAACTTACGTTCCATTTGCCGCACGGTAATGGAATCATCAACTACTAGAATTCGTTTCCGCTGTTGGATATCAGTATCATCAGTATCAGCACTGACTTGGTTCAACTGGCGGCTATTGAGTAGATTATCAATGGAGCGCACTAAATCTGACACATCCACAATTAGAATCGGCGAACCGTCTCCCATCAAAGCAGCAGCATTGATATCCTGAACTTTGCCCAGCCTCGGATCTAATGGTCGAACCACCAAATCCCGTTCACCTAAAAATTTATCAACTACTAATCCAAAACGATTCGATTGGTCACTGATGATCACGACTGGTAGGGTTTCAGATTTGATATAAGAGTCATCTAACTCCAAGACTTGGTGGGCAGCTACCAGTCCAATGTTTTCATCATTAAGGGTAAAATATTGCCGGTTTTCTACTACAGAAATTTCTTTTTTATCTACCATGAAAATTTGGTCAATTCGTGCTAGCGGAAACGCATAAGGTTCACCATATATATCCACTAATAGGGTACGAATAACTGATAGAGTCAGAGGCAATTGGAAGTGGAAACTCGTTCCTTGTCCTAGCTTAGAGGTAGCTCGCAGGGTGCCACCTACCTCTTGTGCCATACTCTTGGCAATATCTAAACCAACCCCACGACCAGAAATTTCGGTTACCTGCTTAGCAGTAGAAAATCCCGGCAAAAATAGAAACTCCATCAGCTCATGTTCAGCTAGCTGGCTTGCCATCTCTGGGGTGATCATTTTTTTGCGGACAATTTTTTCCCGCAATTTCTCTGGATCTATGCCTTTGCCATCGTCAGCAACAGTAATCGATAACATCCCACCACGATGAACAGCTTCCAGTCGCACTGTGCCTTGGGCTGGTTTCCCCATTGCTACACGCTCTTGGGGAGGTTCAATACCATGGTCTACAGAGTTACGCAAAATATGAGTCAGTGGTGCTTCTAGTTTCTGTAAAATATCTCGATCTACTGCCGTAGATTTGCCAGTAATGTCTAATTTAACTTTTTTATTCAGCTTTCTGGCTATATCCCTAATCATGCGAGGAAAACTCTGTACCCCATCAGCAAAAGGACGCATATGAGACGCAATCACTTCTCGGTAAAGACGATCCGAAAGATTAGCAGTGCGACGAGCATACAGTTCCAGTTCACTCATGCGATCGCCTAAAATTTCTCGACATTCCTGTTCCTTTTGTCGAGCGACTTTCAGATATTCCTCCCCCACTTGATTGACCTGGGATATTGCTAAAGCATCCTGTAATTTTTCCAGGATCTTCGATAATTCCATTTGATGTTTCTTGAGGGTCATCAAGGAATCAGCAAAGGGTTGTAGCCAATTCGCCTCCACTAGGGATTCACCAGCTAAACCCATTAAGCTATTTAAGTTTTCAGCACTGACTCGCACAACTCTCTCTTTAGCTTCCGGCTTTTTGGCACTATCCAAAGCCATCGATGGTTGCTCAGTTAAATCATTTTTTGGGGTAGATGAGGATTGATTGTCTTTGGCAGCCACTGGGGTTTGAGGCTTGTGGCTAACAGTCTGCTCCAAGGGTTGACTTTCAATCTCTATCGTGGTCTTGTCAGACTCCTGACTAGGTACTTGAGGGGGAGAATCGGTTTGAGCCTGGTGAGTTACTACCTGATCAATATTTTGTTGATCTAGATGGTGCTGATCAACAGTTTGCTGATCAACAGTTTGCTGATGAGTCTCTATGGCTGTATTCGTAGTATCGAGAGTGGAAACTTCGGAAGGATCATCTATAGCGCTTAGTTTTTCCGACTTCTGTGGCCCGGAGGTACTAGGGGCAGGAGATGGAGATGGCTGTTGTGGGGAGGAGGGTGCAGATTCTGGTGCGAGAATTTTAGCGATCGCAATACTCTGACCTTCAATGGCTTGCCCATGTTCAGACAACCATTGGTCTAAATTCACTTCATCAACTTGGCTGATTTGTTGGAGGAAATCGACACCTTGCAGCAAGACATCAATGTGATCTGCCTTGAGGGTAATGGTTTTATTCATAGCTGCCACAAAGCAATCCTCCATAGTATGAGCGATGTTAACGGCAGCATCAATTTGGACAATCCGGGCAGCACCTTTAATGGAATGGGCTGCACGCATTAGGGATTCCAGTTCTTGGCTGGAGGAAGGATTACTTTCCAGAGCCAATAAATTGTCATTTAATATCGTTGCTTGGCTTTCCACCTCCATGCGGAATAAATCCAACATGGAGAAATTGCTCATATCTTGTCCGCTGTCTGTCATAGGATTTTAGAGTTTAGAGTTTGGATTTATGATATTTTTTAAGCATTCAGCGGTCAGCGGTCAGCGGTCAGCCGTCAGTTTATTTTATTCAAAAGCTGTTCGCACCTCAAGTAGCGTGGCCATAGACCCAAAGCTGATAGCTGATAGCTGATAGCTGATAGCTGATAGCTGATAGCTGATAGCTCATAGCTGATAGCTGATAGCTGATAGCTCATAGCTGATAGCTGACGCCTGAATACCTACATAGATAGCACTTGACCCCCATCACCCCATTGGATTACATAATCTTCCGATTGAGGGTGTAAAACAATAACTCATCGTCCAAGTAATTCACCTTTTTATCCTGCCAGATAATTATCCATTTTGTATAAGTATCTGTAGCTTTAGAAATAACCGCTGGTGCATCGAGTAATTCATTAGTATGAAACCGTTGAACACTAAAAATTTCATCAACGGGAAAGACCCATCGGTTGCTCTCAATTTCCACAACCACCATCCGTTGATACATGACAGGACTCACATTCGTTTTGGATTTTCGAGTTAGGGGCTGTTGGATTTTGGATTGCTCGGAACCTGAGTTAGCAGGATTATCTTCCAAACCCAGGAGATTGCTGAGGGAAACGCACATTAGGATTTCCCCACGAATATTCACGATTCCCAGTAATATCTCGTTGCTGCGGTGGGGGATGGTGTGGATAACACAAGGCTGGGTTACTTCTTTGAATAACTTTGCCGACAATGCCAACCATTCTACTCCTAGCCTAAAGATAATTACCGATATGGTTTCCCCTAGTTGTGTCAGAGCACTTTCACCTTGTGGGACAGATTGGGAAACCAGTAAGTTAGTCCATTCATTAATGTAACCTGGAGGCGGTTCACGTTCAAGCAAGCCGCGCCCTGCTAAAGAATAAACCGGACAGTTGCGGCAATGAATGAAGGTTTTTAGTTCTGGGCAGGAGCGATCGCCTGTCACTCCGATTTGGTTCCAACAATCGTTAAAACTTGGTTTATTACTTGTATAAATTGACATTATGTTTGTTTTTAGTATAGTTTATAAACAAAAATTATTATGCTAGTTTAAGCATCTAAAATTAATAATTAAAAAATTGGATATTATCTAACTCTAATTGAGTAATTTCCTTAGTTAATGAACAGTTGAGCAACGCTATATTTACGATAGTCTTCTAGGAAGATACAGTATTTCCAATACTATCCCTCCAATTCCAATTTCATCCTTCATTCTTGATTGGCTAGGTAATGTCAACCTCTTGGTGCGAATTCCCTAGCGCTCCCACGAAAGCGCGGGGTCGCACCGCTATTGACCGTTAGTTTAGGATATTGAGGTAGAAAATCACGGGATAGTTATCGTTGAAGGTTTTGAGTTTGACATAGTAAGTTCGGCAGAGCCAGTTTTCCGTGATTAAAAAGCTGAAGGCACCTCAAGTAGCGTGGCCATTCGCGTAGCGTGGCCTTTTGGCCAAGGCCAAGGCTGACGGCTTACTTCTAAACTTGGAACGCCGAAACTTCTGTTTGTAATCCTTGGGCAGTATTATCTAATCGTTCCAGAGCATGATTCGTATCTCTTAGAGAATCAGCCGTTTGTTGTGATGCTTCACTTAATTGAACCATCGCCTCGCTGATTTGTTGAGCACTTTTCGATTGGTTTTCCACACGTTGGTTTACCATCTCAAACTGGGGGGTCAGGCTCTGCACTTGCTCAATCACTTTAGCAATTTGTTCACTAATCTTGCCGACATTTTCGACACTAGTACTGACATCTTTGCTAAATTTATCCATTTCCATCACCCCAGTTGACACCGCCGCTTGCATCTCTTTTACCATGGTCTCAATTTCTAGGGTAGCTACTGCCGTTTGGTCAGCTAGCCGCCGAATTTCCCGAGCCACAACCGCAAAACCCGCCCCATACTCTCCCGCTTTCTCCGCTTCAATGGCAGCGTTGAGGGATAGTAAATTAGTCTGATCGGCCACTTTAGTAATAGTGGTGACAACGCTACTGATATTATTGGCTTTTTCATTCATCACCCCCAGTTTGGCAGAAATAGAACTAGTAGCATTGGCTAAGTGACGCATGGTACTTTCCATACGCATCAGGTCTTGTTGACCATAGCTAGCAGCATCAGCAGTAATTTGAGACAGCTGAGCGACTTGCTCCATAGTTTTCACTAATTCCCCAGAGGTATTGGCAATTTCTTGAGCTGTGGTTGTCACCTCGTTGGTGGAGGCTAATTGTTCGGTCATGGTTGCTTCTAATTGCTTACCAGAGGCAGCAATTTGGGTAGTGGAGCTAGTCATTTGGATCCCAGACTGTTGCACCTTATAGATTAATGAATTGAGGTTTTCAGTCATGGTCTGCAAGGCACCAAGTACTTGTCCAATCTCATCTTGATCTTTAGAGACTTCAATTGCCTGGGTTAAATCCCCAGCAGACAGCCTTTCGGTTGCTCCTAGCAATCTAGTTATCTTGCTTCGTAGCGGCAAAGTAACCCATATACCCATAAGGATAGTCAGTATTATCGATAATGTAGTGCCAACCAAAACCACATTCATTAGCCAGCGCTGTTGTTCCTGGAATTGTCTGACCCCTTCCGTCATGAGAGCTTCTGCCCGTTGGATCATCTGCACCCTGTTCTTATCAACATTTTCAGCATTAATTGACTTAACTAAAGCAGTCGCATCAGGCATATTGGCTGAATCTACGAGTCGGAAAACCTGTTGAGATAATTGATGTATTTTCTCCCCTTCTGCAATGTAATTCTCCAAAAGTTGTCGTTGTAGAGTGTCTTGAGTTTGCTCCTTGAGCGCTGAACTATATTGACGGAAACTTTGATAGCCCTCTTGATAGGATTGCTTATAACGTACCTCTGCAGGAGAAATAACATAGGCTCGGACACTGCGCACCATTTTCGTAAGCCCATGAGCAATCAGGTTGACTTCTATGGGGCAGCCTCTTTGTCCTAGGATTGAAGAAGTGGTCGCAATTTGAGATTCAAATTCAAACGTTCTCATCGCGCTTGAATAAACAATTGCTCCTAATCCAATCATACAAATAATCGGAATTGAAGAGCCTAAAAAAATTCGGTGATTAATTTTTGTAAACATCTCGATATACTCTATAATTTATACTGGTTGACTTGGAAATTATAAAATCTAAATTATTTTCGTCCATCGTAAAAAAATCATATGAATTATATCATGTTCCTTACATTGCCCATACTAAAAAATATATCAAGTCCGGTTAATTACTTATAAACTAGTTTCAATGATATATAGTTTAAACCTATAATTTAGGATTGCCATGACGGAGCAAATATAATTGTAGGGTCTCGCTTCCGATCCTACTACTCGGCTTTTCTAAACTTGGAAAACCGAAACTTCTGTTTGTAATCCTTGGGCAGTATCATCCAATCGTTCCAGAGCATTATTCGTATCTCTTAGAGAGTCAGCCGTTTGTTGTGATGCTTCGCTTAATTGAACCATCGCCTCGCTGATTTGTTGAGCACTTTCCGATTGGTTTTCCACACGTTTATTTGCCATCTCAAACTGGGGAGTCAGGCTCTGCACTTGCTCAATTACTTTAGCAATTTGTTCACTAATCTTGCCGACATTTTCTACACTAGTACTGACATCTTTGCTAAATTTATCCATTTCCATCACCCCAGTTGACACCGCTGATTGCATCTCTTTTACCATGGTCTCAATTTCTAGAGTAGCCACTGCCGTTTGGTCAGCTAGCCGCCGAATTTCCCTAGCCACAACCGCAAAACCCGCCCCATACTCTCCTGCTTTCTCCGCTTCAATGGCAGCGTTGAGGGATAGTAAATTAGTCTGATCCGCTACTTTAGTAATAGTGGTTACAACGCTACTGATATTATTGGCTTTTTCATTCATCACCCCCAGTTTGGCAGAAATAGAACTAGTAGCATTGGCTAAGTGACGCATGGTACTTTCCATACGCATCAGGTCTTGTTGACCATGGCTAGCGCTATCAGCAGTAATTTGAGACAGCTGAGCGACTTGCTCCATAGTTTTAACTAATTCCCCAGAGGTATTGGCAATTTCTTGAGCTGTGCTTGTCACCTCGTTGGTGGAGGCTAATTGTTCGGTCATGGTTGCTTCTAATTGCTTACCAGAGGCAGCAATTTGGGTGGTGGAGCTAGTCATTTGGATACCAGACTGTTGCACCTTATAGATCAATGAATTGAGGTTTTCAGTCATCTTTTTGAGAGATGCCAGTAATTGTCCAATCTCATCCGTTGAGGTAATTTCCACCTTGGTACTCAGATTACCAGCCGAAACTTCTTCTGCTATATCTACTGCTTTGTTTAACGAATTAACGATATCCCGGGTGACAAAAATTCCAAAACCTAGAGTAGCCCCAATGATAAAAATGAAAGCAATCAGTACGATGTTGATGGTACGTTGTTGGTCTTCTTTAGCAATATTGGCTGAGTTTTGAGATAATGTAATGGCTTGCCGCAATAGACTCCTCATTTCTGCTTTAAGTTCTTCTGCGGACTTTTGCATCCGTTCTGCAGCAAATTCCGCTTGATCGGGTTGATTTTTAACAATTAAACTGAACGCTTCCTCAGATTTATTGCCATAACTATCATGCATTATTTTATATAAATCTAATTCAGATTTTAAATCTGACCAGTATTCTTTTTGCTGATTACTTAAGGCTTTTTGGATTTCACGTTTGAGGATGTTATCAACTTTTCTAAGAGCGTCGTCTACTAATCCATCCCTTCGCTTGAACTCCCCTCTGGCTTCACTAAAGGTGTTTCTAGCAGTGGCGCTTTCTGTATATCGGTAATTAAATCGAAACGCCCGTTCAAAATTAACCCCCTGAGCAAGTTGACTTTCTTGCATTTCCGTCATGTGCTGGATTAGGGGGAGATCCTCTTCAGCTATCTTACCGATTTCATTCGCTAACTTTGACAGTCCTATCCAGCTAATTCCCCCCCCTAAAAGTATGGTCAAACCAGAGAAGATTAGTAGACCTAGTAGTTTAGTTGCAATTTTCATTTAATTCCAGATAGCCCCCGTTGCTATTAACTCTTCAGGTTTTGTAGTCGTTTAATTCGCTGTCGGATTACTGTAGCTTTAGCCAGCTCCCCACGATTTTCTTGAAGTAAAGCCAGATGAAAGAGTGCTTCGTAGGAATTCGGTTTCAGGTAAACCGCTTTCTGGAAGCATTGCTCAGCCTGCTCGTCATTGCCCAAGCCCTGATGGACTTCTCCGAGTAATACATAAGCCTCAGCACTAGTCAAATTTTGACTTAGGTAAGTTTGGCACAGTGTAGCCGCTTGCTCCAAACTTCCTTGATTGGCTAATCTCCTGGCTTTTTCAAGCAAGGATTCTTGTCCCTTTTCAAGCTCCCTTTGTAAACAGGACTGTTTGATTGCTTTAGACTGTCGATTAACCAGGGCAGAAGGGGAAGATGATGTTGTTTGGTCTTCCTGGTTTTGCCCCTTGTGCTTTTCCTGTATTGGATACAGAGAATGGATCAGCGTCACTGGGGACTTATGAGTCGGGAGTGACGATGAGGTTTCCCAATTTCTCCTGCGCCCCTGTTGAGAGTCCCTGGTCTGGCCTTCTCCAAGATGTTTCACCTTCTGATAGGCAAAAGCAAAGGGATAGCGAACGGACACAAATCGATTGGTAGTTATTACTCCTGTTTCAGCAGACCCCACAAACAGCAAACCTTTAGGCATTAATAAGCGATCTAAGAGTTCTATAGCACGGAAGCGGGCAGATTTATCTAAATAAATCAATAAATTGCGGCAGAATATAATGTCATAGTTGCTCTGAGGCTTGCCCAAGGGCTCTAGGATGTTACCATGCTTGAAATTAACCGTATTCCGCACCAACTGACATAATTCATAAACATCTGCTGTTTGCTTAAAATAGCGTTTTCGTTGCTGTAGCTGGTTGCCCCGAAAGGAATTCCTGCTGTAGAGAGCACGTCGAGCTTTGCGCAATGCTTCCTTGTTGATATCAATGGCATCGACCCGAAACTGATTAGGAGTCAAACCCGCATCCAGCAAGGTCATAGCAATGGAGTAAGGTTCTTCTCCAGTAGAACAGGGTATACTTAACACCCGCAGGATGGGGTGGTTGGGTTTGGGCAACCACTCAGATATGACGTAACGACTCAGAAACGCAAAGGGTTTTCTGTCCCGGAAAAACCAAGTCTCTAGGACAACGACCGTTTCAATCAGTGCTTCGAGTTCTTGAGGTGAGGTTTGCAGTTGCTGCAGATACGTTTGCTGATCCGGTAAGCCACAAGCCAATCTTCTGGTTTCTATCGCTCTAGCAATCTGTCTAGACCCAATAGTACTGCCATCCAAACCGATTTTCTTTCTCAGCAAAGCCTCGATAGTCGCCTGAATCATTACTATTAGTTCTTAGTTGTTAGTTAGTTGGTAGTTTTTGATTTTCTGCTCCAGTCATGCCTAGGACTATTATTTCCTGGTAAAATCCGGCATGTACTAGCAAAACCTGTAAGGGAGTAGCCAAAAAATAAAATACCAGATTTTAGCTTGTAGGGTGGGCAAAAACATTTTGGTTCAAATGAGTCTTATAGATAAGATAACTTTGCCCACCCTACTTTAATTGGTATTTTTTTTACATGCAAGTCCCTAAGTGTATCCATCTTTTCGGTGTATTGCTGATATATCTTGAGATTTGCAACTTTTGTAGCCCTTGGTTCCTAGCGGGGTGAATCCAAAGCTTCCTTTGCTTCTAGGGGTAACTTTGCCTATTCCTAGTTTTTTATGCTTGGCTATGTCCCCAGTAACAAGCGCCTTTGATTGGTTTCAATGGGTTGTGTCTGATGGGGTAACCGTATTTGTTAAGTGCTGCTTTCTGTCTTCCTCCGGGTCCCTTGCAAGTGACTAACAGGGGTTGAGAGGTTCTCAAGACCAAGGTCTCAATATCCCCAACACAAGCGGCATCAATCCAGTGCTGCTTAGGCAGTCCTAGTTTCGTCCGGTTGTATTTGGTTTGCGCTCCCGTTCCTGTGACCACAAGCTTGATTGATCGAAGTACCTTCACTAACTTGTTGCGAGTCGTATTCACCGCTGCTGCATCCGGTAATGGTTGCTTGGCTTTAGTTTTGATTTTCTGAAGTAAATTTGGTTTCTTTTTCAGAAAATCTTCTATAGATTTATTACCTTTCCGTTGATTACATTTTTCACAGGCTAAGCAGAGATTACTTACTCGTTCGCGTAGCGTCGGCTTTGCCGAATTACTTCCCCCTTTAGATTTTGGGTGAATATGTTCAATTTGTAACGGGATGGACTGCTTGCCACAATAGGTGCATTCTCTTCCCCATTTCTCTAGCAAGTACTCTCTAACTTCATAGCCAGCTAGCTCTCCTTGCTGGTACTGAATGCCATTAATTTCAGGGTTTGGCATTTTTTGAGTGTCAAACTTAACTCTTTCGACCCAAATCTCATTGACCGGGCAAAATTTTATCAATCGTTTTACCCAAGTATGAATAGTCAAAATCCTGTGTTCTAAACTAGGTGGGAGCCAGCCGTCTTTTCGTCTACGGTTAAGGAATCTTGGTTTTCTGTAACGGGTGTGACGATTACGTCTTCCGCGCCTTACAGCCTTTCTATACTCTAGTTTTTTCTTGATCAATTCTCCTCTGTGCTCTAATTCCATTCCCCAGATCACCTGATTGTTTTGGACTAAGGCAAATCCAGTTGTATTGCTACCAGGATCAATTTTAATGTGACATGGTAATACCACTGGATTATAGATCGCAGTTTTTAATATGATCGTGAAGGGATACATCCTAAAAACCGCCGCCTTACCTTTGTCTAGTAACCGACGAGCCTTCTTTGGGGAAATCGGGTTTAGTGGTCGTTTGTTTGTGTCAATAACAAGTACGTAATTTTGCATTGTTAAATGCCTCAAAACTGGTAATGTTTTCCTTGACAAGGTTGTAATGGCTTGTTGGGCTAACTACACATTTGCCTTTGTTTTAATAGTTAGCGATAGAGCCGGGAGCTGGAGGTCACTCCCGGGTATCATGACCAAAACAACGTAGGAACAAATCGCACCTTAGTCTGCATCCTAGCTGACAGTTCCCGGAGATTACCGGGAATTGCCTAGGCTTTGGCTAGGAGGTAATAAGTATATCTGTTGGGACTCCGATAACAAATACTCTAGCCGGATTCGTTGGATCATGCCTTTTTCATCCATAATCATTTCTCCTAAATAAGGAGCGTCATTCATTTGAACTCCGGCATCGACCAACTCAGTATCTGGTTTCTTTAAGGTTTCTGTGATTCGTTCTGACATCAAACCGAAGCAGTAATGAGTATTATTCTTAGCAACGTAATTGACCATTATAATCCGCGTGCTTAAGTGGGAGCGGCTGGGAGTACCTTGAATTAAATGGCACAGATCGATGACTGGCACAATTGCACCTCGGTAGTTAAACAAACCAGCCACATAGTCAGGAGCTTGGTGTATTTTTCGGAGGCTGACTCTGGGAATTACCTCCACGACCTGAGAACTATCCAGGGCATAAAGGTCATTTCCTACATAAAAAATCAACATTAACATCGGTTAATTGGTGGGAATTTATATAACGATCTTGCTAAGAGTATTGTTTTTAAGTGATAGGGGATAGTCTTTTCTTCTTTATTTAACATCATTGAGCCTCTAAATTTCTGAGTGCTCAAACCCCTAATTAGCTTTTCTGAACTAGATTATGAAGTAAATGTGAAATAATGGTCAAAATGTGAAAATAATCTGCTATTTCTGAAAAAGTTATGAAAAAGTTATGAAAAAAATGTGAACTAAACCAGCCTAATACTTCCCCATCTACCTTAGTATCGCTCCTAGGTAGAGTGTCTATACTTGTGTCCAAAATATGATCTAGGCGCAAAGAAAGCATTTGTACTGGGATATGTCCCTCAAATTAGCGAGTTTTTCTACCCATGCTTCCGTTGGACTTGGAGCAAGCAGATCGACCCTAGCCTTCTACACGCAATTACCCTCAGAATTCAAGACCTTCACTCTTAGTTCACGCTTCTAGGGGCTATAACTATTGCGTTGCAATGGTTTCAGGAGTTCGCCATCGTTTGCCCCCTCTTACCTGAAATCCATATCTGTCAAGGGATTTGAGCACTTAAGATTTACTTTATAAATTAGCTCTTACTCACATCTTGCACCATTCTCAATCAGCTTGGTTCATGTAGGGTGGGCAGTGCACCAGACAGATAATGAAGCTTGCAAAGCGCGTTGGTAGGCACTGCCCACCCTAAGATTAATCACTTTATAAATTAGCTCTTAAGTGCTTTAATTATATTAAACTTAACAGCTGATAGCTGATAGCTGATAGCTGATAGCTGATAGCTGATAGCTGACAATTTGATTGACTAATAAATAACTGAATTATGAAGTTGGTTTTTGAATGGCTGAGCAAAGTCTGGAACATCGTCTTAAAGGTGTTTACCACCAAGCTGTTTCAGCTGGGCACCCAAGAGTTGTCTCTGATTATGATAGTCCAACTCATAGTGATGGCTATCGTTACCTTATATATATCTCGTAAACTTCAGGACGTGATTAAGCGTCGGGTGCTAACTCGCTTCGGGTTAGATCGTGGGACTCGCGAAGCATTGTCCTCCCTGATCGGCTATGTTCTAACTGTCTTAGGATTTTTGATTGTTCTGCAAACGGCTGGGATTAACCTCAGTTCCCTGACTGTTTTTGCAGGGGCAATGGGTATTGGTTTAGGCTTCGGACTTCAGAATTTAACCGCCAACTTTATCAGTGGTCTGGCGATTCTGTTTGAAAAACCAATTAAGGTGGGAGACTATGTCAAAGTTGATGACCTGTCAGGAACTGTAGAAAAAATCTCGATTCGCTCCACCACTATCCGCACCAATGATGGGGTGTTTGTTATTGTTCCAAATACTAGTTTCCTGGAAAACAATGTGGTTAACTGGAGTTATGAAGACCCCAGAGCTCGGCTCAGAATTCCTGTTGACGTTCCCGATGAAAGCGATCCAGTCATCGTGACAGAAGTACTGTTAGAAGCGGCTCGCAAAGAACCAGAAGTTTTACCATCTCCTGCTCCTGAAGTATATTTTAAAGGGTTTGGAGACGGCATGGATTTTGAACTCTTAGTATGGATCGACAATCCCCCAAATATGGAATCAATTCAGAGTAGTTTGTATTATCTGATAGAAGAGCAACTTCGTGAGCAGGGAATCGAGCACGCCGAGCCTCAGAGAGACCTGTATATCCGAAATCTGAAGGACTTAGAATTTCTGCTACAAAAACCTCAACAAACTGGTGCTGGTAACGGCTCATATTCTCAGGAAGAATCCCTTTCTAACAAAGCTGTACCCGCTGCCAAAAAAAACAAAGTAAAAGCAAACTCTAGAGGAAAATTGACCCTGCGAGATCTCTTGCGGAAGGTGAGTTACTTTGAAAAGTGTAGCGATAGCGATCTACGACATATAATTCAGCAAGGATATCGTCAAATGCTCAAAGCAGGGGATATAATCTGTGAAGAAAACGACCCAGGGGATTCATTTTATATTATTCTATCTGGCTTAGTTGAAGTTTTTGTGGAATCGATCGGAAAACGGGTTGCCACCCGCAAGCCAGGGGAATTTATTGGAGAGATGTCTTTGCTTCTGGGTACCCCCCGTACGGCTACCCTTCGCGCCCTAGAAGACACGATTCTGTTTGTGGTAGACCGGGAAAATTTAAAGAGTCTTTTAGCAAAGCACAAAGATTTAGCTGACCAAATTTCCGAAGAATTATTCACACGTAAGGAGACCCTAGAGCAATTAGGAATAAAGGTAGGTGGAACACAGGAAAAACAGACTGGTACCAATCAGATTCGCCAACGCCTTCAATCGCTCTTTGGGATTTGACAGGGTTGTTGGAATTGATTTTACAGCTGGGTTTCCAAGTTTGGGTGCATCTAGCTTTTGCAGAAAAAATTATATAGCGCTTTTTATCCTCATGAGGTACACATATTTTTTTACCTCTTCCCTGTTCCCTGTTCCCTGTTCCCTGTTCCCTCTTCCGAAGTCCCTGCTCCGAACGCGCCCCGCGTGGCCTACGGCCTCAGTCCCTGCTCCCTAAAACCAAAAAAATTGTACCTTACTAGATTAAAAACCGCTATAACACCCTTGAGGTAAGCATTAACAAAGTCGAAGTTTTCCTTGGGGTTCATGGTTTCTGAAAGGGTAGTGAAAGAGCGAATATCTGAGAACATGATCGCCATTTCTTTACTGACGTGATTCCCCAGCTCTACATCAAGAATAGTTTCTTTTTTAAGAAAGTTAAGATATTCAAAGGGAACAAATCGGCTATAGGACGTATTGGTTTTTTCTAATTGCTGGTGAGCTTCTCGCAAGAGTTTATGTTGTTTTTATAATTCCCGATAGGACTGTTTAGGTTGGTGGTGAAATTTTCATTCAAACTCCGACCCTCAGTCTGGATAATGGGGCAGTGATCACTGCTAAAAGTCAGAGTGATGCTTCAGCTGGTGAAATTAGCTTAGATGTGGACACCCTAGCATTAACCAATGGTGCTCAGATTTTTACCTCTAGCTTCAAGGGTGGTGATGCCGGTAGTATAGCAGAAGTCAAAAGTCAGAAGTCATTTGTCAGAAGTCAAACTCTTGCGCTTACAAAGGGTGTGAGACTAATGTCGATGTCCTAACTGCCCTGGCGACTGCTATATTACTATCAATGCTTCTGAAAACATCACTCTCTCTGGTATTGACCCTACCTACAACAAGCGATTAGCGAGAGTTGGACGAAACAGGATTGACCCAGATGGGCCAGCTAGTGCGATCGCATCTCAGGCAACCCAAACAGGCAAAGCGGGTTCCCTTAACCTGAATACCAAGACATTTAGCGCTAGCGATCGCGCATTGGTAACGGTCAGCAGTACAGGTACCGGTGTTGCTGGAACTTTGGACATCTCTGCTGATACCATCCAACTCGACAATGGTTTCCTCAATGCTAAAACCTCTGCTGGAGACCAAGGGAATATTACCCTCTCTAATGCGAAACTCATTGTATTACGGAACAACAGTGAGATAACGACTAATGCCAGGGATACTGCTACTGGTGGCAATATTACTATTACTACTGACTTTTTACTGACATCAAAGGGTAGTAAAATCAGTGCCAATGCCATTTTAGGCCGTGGGGGAAATATCACGATTTCGGCCATTGGAATTTTTAGCGATCGCAGTAGTAAGATTACCGCTTCCTCCCAACTTGGTATTGATGGCAGTGTTACTCTAAATACTCCAGAAGTAAACCCCGCCCAAGCCTTAGACAAGCTACCTGTAGATGTAGTGGATACCAGCAATCAAATCATCACCGATTGTGCAGCAAACAGCGGGAATAGTTTTTTAGTTACCGGAAAAGGAGGAATCCCCGCTAACCCAGCTGGGGTGTTGCGGGGTCAAGTGGTGGTACCGGATTTGCGGCTAATGGTTGATCAAAGCAGTACACAATTAAGCAATAGGAGAAGAAGCCGGAGTTGGAGGAGAAGGAAATTAGGGTATAACAGCCCAGATCAGGAACAACCAATGACTAAAAAGAAATCACCTATCATTGAAGCCCAAGGATGGATAATTAATCACAAGGGCATTGTGGAGTTGGTTCCTTATCCTGCCCAAGGTAACTATAGTAGTTGGAATAGTAGTTGGAATTATCCATGTTTTAGGAAGTAGGGAGTCGGGAGTCGGGAGTCGGGAGTCGGGAGTCGGGAGTCGGGAGTCGGGAGTCGGGTGAAGAGTGTGGCAAGTGTGGAGAGGGTAACTTCAGTGTACAAAAACTAACTATAGCGAGCTTTTATCATAGCTATGAGGTACACATAATTTTTTACCTATTGCCTATTGCCTATTGCCTATTGCCTCTCCTCACCAAAACTTTTTCAGCAAGCCCTAACTAGAGAGAAATGCTTCCACCTCAGCTAATGTAGGTTGAGCTGCGATCGCACCAGGCTTGAGAGTGGTCAGTGCGCCTACTGCACTGGCATAGGTAACCACATCTTTGGCAACGGTTGGATCACTCAGACTAGACCGGTCACGGTGGCAAAGTTGATAAATAATGCCACCAGTAAAGCCATCTCCGGCACCGGTTGTATCCTGCACTGCTACAGAAAATGCTGGTAACTTCCCTTCGTTTCCTCCCAGATAGTAGGCGCAGCCTCGTTCCCCGGCTGTGACTAATACCCCTTTGACCTTATCCAGCCGTTGTGCGATCGCTTTTGGATCAGCAGTGCCAAACAAAAACTCTCCCTCCTCATCAGTCAGTTTCAGGAAGTCCGCTTGCTGGATCATGTCTTGAATAATTTCAATGGCAGTATTGGCATCATTCCAAAAGACCGGTCGCCAGTTCACATCTATAAATATAGAGACCTGGTGTTGTTGTGCTAACTTAAGGGCTTGGTTAATTGCTGCCTTACTGTCGGGATAGGCTAATTCCAGAGTCCCCAATACCAGAAATTTCGCTTGCTTAAATAGTTCAGTAGGCAAGTGATCGGCTTGAAGTCGTGTATCAGCGAATTCTGTGGTATCGATATCACCAAATCCAGCAAAACTGCGATCGCCTGAGGCATCTCGCACTACATAGACGATCCGTGTGGGAGCTGTACCATGACGCTGTACTCCCGTACCATCGACACCAATGTCCTTTAACAACTCTACCAGTGTGTCTCCTGGCTGATCTTGACCAATACAACCGATAAAAGCAGTGGGTATACCCAGCTTTACTAAAGCACAAGCAGTATTGGCTGGTGCGCCACCGGGATAGTCTGTCCAAGACTCCACCTGTTCTAGGGGTTTTCCTGGCTGATTAGACAAACGGTCAAACAACATTTCACCAGCACAGATCACCTGGGGACTTGTCATGAGGCTATTCCTTACCTACCAAACGTATTGAACGGTGATTCGGGGAGTCTCGCCCATCTTCTAACAAGGAAGTGGCGCGCAAGTATTTCACCCAAACTGACATCAAATTATACTGTAGGTTTATTATTATCTTCCGAGTAATTAATATAATAGGTATTATTGGTATTAGAAATTTTACGGAATTACGACTATCTCTTAACCTTCTACATTGAGTTGACTGAGTGGTCAACACTGACCACCTACCTACTGGTAGCTAATGACTTTTTGTCGTTGTTTATTTTCGACGGCGACGCTAAAATAAACAACGGCAAAAAGCAAGGTTATGCAAAAATAAAATCACTGAGGGGGTGACATGAGCCCCAAAAAGCTTACTCTATAAGGCTTTGATGCCAATGGGCTCATGGAAGATACAGTCGGAAATTAACCCTCAATTCATTTCCTGGAAGCCCAAACCCTTATAACTACGTCCAAAGTCAGCCCAAAACAGAATGTATATTTTTGTGAATTATCGGCTGAAATTACTACCCAGTAAGGATTTCAGCTTGCATGTCACCCCCCCAGATAAAATCAACATCTGGACTGACATCACCAGATGCAGTGTTTTCCACATAACCAACTAAACCATTTTGGTAGTAAATACCCAAACCAGACCCAAATCCAGACCCAAATACGGATACTGAGTAGTCATCTCTATTGCCAAACACCTGGATTTTATCCCCCTCAGTCCGGTTGAAATCAGTGATTGTGGCATAGCCCGCTCCTTCGTAGAAAGTACCATAAAGATTACCAAGCACAAATATATCTTTACCTAGACCACCTGTTAAGGTGTCGTACTCTCGACTACTGTAGCCATAGCCGTTGATAAAATCATCTCCTGCTTCACCATTTAGATAATCATTTCCAGTACCACCGTAGAGTGTATCATTACCGTCATAACCTAGTAAAGTATCATTACCCGTACCGCCATCAAGAATATCATCTCCTGCTTCACCATTTAGGTAGTCATCTCCTGCTTCACCATTTAGATAATCATTTCCAGTACCACCGTAGAGTTCATCATTACCGTCATGACCTAGTAAAGTATCATTACCCGTACCGCCATCAAGAATATCATCTCCTGCTTCACCATTTAGGTAGTCATCTCCTGCTTCACCATTTAGGTAGTCATCTCCTGCTTCACCGTATATTTTGTTAGGATGATTTGAGTCTAATTGATCTAAGTTTAAACGAGATGTGACTAGGGTATCCAGGGACAACGTTGAGACTTCTTGCACAAAGTGTGCATATATAGGCAAGTATATTTTGTCAAGCTTGTCATTACTTTCTCTAATGAGGAAGTAATCCTCTATGATTGAGGCTTGTTGCTCAAGGTTAAAGCTATTTAAAGCAAGACCTAAATCCTTACGTCTTTGTAACTCTTTCGCCTCGTCTTCATAACCAGAGGGATTGTTGCCAGACGCATAGCCGTTATAATTATATCCTTCTTTGCTGTTTTGGACTGTCAATGCGTCTGTCATGTATGTTAGACCTTGTTTCTCGTACTGCCAAACATGGGTAAGTTCATGCATGAGGATAGCATTTTCTATAGATCCCCATGTGTTAATAGTATATAAAGTTACATAAGCTCTATTATTATTGATTTTACTACTCAAACTCCTATCATCAATTCGCACCAAGCTGTAGTTAATAGAGTCACCAAAGACGCTTTTAGCAACTTCAATTTCCCTGTCAGTTAGTGAGCGTGTATTAAATTTGAGAAAGTCAGCCCCTGTCTCAATTAATTCTGGAATAGGAGTTATTCCTAATCTATTTAAGGTATTATCTACTAGCCAACCGTCCAAACGGTAAAAGTTTTGCCATAATTCTTTGCTGATTAGGCTATTTGGAATTCTTCCAAAATCAGACGGTAGATCGGTAATATATCTAGCTCCGCGTAAAACTACCCCCTCTGTCTTATTTCCCAGCTGATCAGTGAACCAATCAATCTTGTTACCTACAGAAGGATTCAGACCTATTTTGTCAGAACTCCACTCTAGAGCATCTCCGAGATGATCAAATCCGGATTCTAATACGTTACCTGTTTTATCAGCACTCCACTCTAGAGCATCTCCAAGTTTGTCAGAACTCCACTCTAAAGCATCTCCAACATAATCAATTCCGGTTCCAACTAAGTTACCTGTTTTCTGAACAATTTTTTTTGTAATATTCTTTAAGCCACTCACTGCTTTTTTTAAAAAACCCATTTATCATTCTCCTTTTTTAATAACTTTTATATTTGAGAGCGGAGAGGGATAACATTAGATAAGCAGGTACACAAAATTAATTGCACATTTTACAAAGGTCAAAGTCTTGCGGGGGAAAGGTTACAGGGATTGGGAATAGGCAATTAATTCTGCGTAGGTGCTAAAACTCATAAATTAACCCTTCTTTGATTTTCGGGAAGCTCAAATCCTTATAAACTGTTGTGCATTTAAATTGTACAACCACAAGAAACTAAAAGAGTTTCAGGTCTTTTTCCTGATTTAATAAAAGGTCATTTAAATGGGCGACAGCTTAGCTACGTCCAAGATCAGTCCAAAACACAATGTATCTTTTTGTAATATATAGGCTGAACGTATTACCCAGTAAGGATTTTAGTTTGCATGTCACTCCTCTCGGATTTGATAGATAAACCTGAGGGGGTGACATTATCCCTGAAAAGTTTACTAGATAAGGCTTTGAGGCCAGTTGTCTTAGGAAAGATAAACTGGCAAATTGACCCTACGAATGATGTAATGGCAAGCTCAAACCCTTATAACTACGTCCAAGGTCAGACCAAAACAGCATGTATCTTTTTGTTACATATCGGCTGAACGCAATACCCAGCAAGGATTTTAGCTTGCATGTCACCCCCTCAGTAGATAAACCTAAAAAGTATTATCAATGATTGATTATAAACAAGATTAAACCTCTTGTAGAAGCCATTCGTAATATATTTGCCAAATTGGCAATTTTTGATTTAACACATGCGGCTCTTCCGTTCTTCCGTTTTTTTTCAAACTTACTGAACTCGCCTGTCCCTCTACCTTCAACATAGTGGCGGGCGCATCTGAGGGCTTACTCGTCCTTCCATTACATTAACCCTCAGCATATAAGCGGCAATATTTTAGACCCTACCATCTATATGACCCTTGGCATAGTGGAGACACTACGCGACCGCCAAAGGTCACGCTGCGCTCCTGAAGTGTTCGCTTCCGCGTGGCCAAAAGCTTCAGCTTCTGCCAAAGGCGATGAAGTGTTCGCTTCCGCGTGGCCATCGGCCTCAGCTTCCGCGCCAAAGGCGATCGCTAAGTGGATGATTACTCTAGTTCAATACAGAGTCTGAAGATTACTTGATGTCTCAAACCGGCTCTGCTGAAACCATCGGAGAAGATGAGTCTTACGCCCGGTGTTTTTTTGCACTCAAAAGCCTTCAAAGATATATGGGGCAAGGGTTTTACGCCCGGCACTTTCGAGGTTTTCAACCCCGAACAGCTGAAGGGTCAGACTCGTATCAAGGGAATCCCTCCGGTCATAGTTGGCCTTTACTGGAACAGCAGAAAGTACTTTTTGGGGAAGTTAAGAAGTATTGAAGTTGAAACCCTTATGGCTCGTTGGATTTAGATCAGACTTAAGCTGTCCGAAGATTTGCAGCTAGTTCACCAAAGGCAATAGTTACAGGGGTTTCAGCTGAGCTGAATGTGCTGCCAGCTGGCGGGGGGAGCCCAGATTACCTGGAAGTCTTGTACCGTCAGGCTTCCAGGTAATCAACAGGAAAACTTCCGACCAAATCCCAAACGTGTACGCTTCCATGGATGCAGCAATTTCAGGGAGAATCTGGTAAGCACGATGGCTGTGATGTACCAAATCCGTTCCGCATGGAGGGAAACCAGCAGCATCGATGATTTCCAAGCCATGGAACACACAAAAACACTTCCCGCCCATGCCAACACAAGATTTGTGTGTTTTTAAGTTTTTATGATTACCCATCAAAAAGTTAACTTAGTTCCCTTTGGCCTGTGTTAGTAATAATAACTAGGTCAATTCGTAGGCGTAATTCCTCGGAATTTGTAGTGCCGGTAATCCCCATTTAAGGCATTAAAATCGTTTTTATTTATCTTTTTCTAGCTGATAGAAAAGATAACAAAAAATGAAATAAGTGGTTTTGTTTGTGACCAATAAGTCTTGTGTTTGTCCTAGCGCCGTTATCGGGATGGCAGTAACTGGAATGTGACTTCTGACAATGGGCGTTAGCAGTATTACGAATTGCGCCTACAAATTGACCTAGTTCTTATTGCTGGAATGTGATACAAAGGACTAAGTTGACTTTTTTAAGCGAGTAATCGTAAAAACTCAAAAATACACAAGACTTATGTTGGTAATGGGTAGGTACACAGAATTGTATGCCGCTTACAATAGGAACTAAGTCGGTGACTCGCAGGATTTATGTCACCAGTTGGTAGGTACACAGAATGGTGTACCGCTTTCCATGAGAACTAGGTAGACATGTCGCTACCAGCCTCAACAACCTGGCTTTACTGTACCTTGACCAGGGGCGGTACCAAGAGGCCGAACCCCTCTACCAACAAGCCTTAAAAATAGCCGAGCAGGTATTAGGTAAAATTCATCCCAATACTCTCCTGATCAACCGCAATCTCACAACCCTACAACTTACAGTTCTACAAAAATACGATTAGCCCACTTTCCGCTTTCCGCGTTCGCGTAGCGTGACCTGCATGTCAATCGCGTAGCATCTCCAAGGCGAGAATCATGCACCATCCAAATCCCAATTCACTGCCTCTACTATGGTTAGATTTAGCATAAGTTATCACTATCAGCTGGTCTTTATGCTAAAGTGAGCGATCGCGCCTATAAGCCTACAAACCAAAAGCGTTGCCTAGAGGGGCTTTAACAGTGCGGGGGCGGAACAAAATGATACACGTATTAGTAGATTCACAATTGGCCGACGAAATCCCTGAAGCTACTGATAATAAAGGTTTATAGCGGTTGTCGTCCGGCTACAACTAGGGTAGAATGAATACGATAAGCGACCGCAGCTGTTTTTGTGCGAAAGGGCTGCGATCGCTGAAAAAGTGAACCGAAATGTAACAAGATCGTAACATGGTCAAAAGATTTGTGAAACATGCCCTAGTTCCAGTGGGCAAGAAAACTCTTGATGGATTTCGAGCTACTGATAACTGGCTATATGTACTTTCCCAAACTCAGGCGGCTGAAACCATTGGGGAAAATGAAAGGAACTTCCGCGAATTCTTGAAATCAAAATGGTTCAAAGATATATGGGGAGAGGAATTCACGCCCGCGATTTTTGAAATAGATCCCTCTAGTCGATGGAGGGGACAAAGTCGCATTAATGGAATTCCGTTGGATATCAATGTCTTGTACTGGACGTACCGGACATCCAAAGGAAACAAAGAAGCATTGAAGTTAACCTCTGCTTTGGCAGGTGACTCTTTGAAGGATCGGTTTCGACTGGCCTTCGGTGATCAAGTAATCACGATAGCTGAGCGAAATAAAGAAATGACTCAGTATGTAGAACGACTGGAAGCAGTTGAAGCCGAGAACAAGCGGCTCAAGACGGACTTGCAGTGGTTGAGTGAAGATTATGCCCAGGATGACCACAAAGATGTAGAAATCAAACGACTGCGGCGAATCCTGCGTCTTAACTGCATCGACCCTGAGGCTCCCGAAAATTATATTTAAAATCGATTAGCCTCAAGACAACCCATCACACTCCATTACCTCTTCCCGTACGCCCATGCGGGATTTTTTGTGCAGATTTTTTCACTTTGTGATTTTAGATCCCGTTACCAAGACGCTATCCCTAGCCAAATCGCACCCACATTGTATTGACTCGGGTACACCCAAACTGTTCAATAAATAGGCATGGCTGTATTGAGGCGTGGGGTATGAAAATCGACCGCCATGGCCAGGCAAAGATTTTAAGCGCAGAGGAAATCCAACTGTTGTTTAATGAAGGGGCAACCCTTAACCCGCCACGAGACCGGGCGCTGTTTGCTGTGATGCTTTACACCGCCTGTCGGGTCAACGAAGCCGTGACCTTAAGAATAAGGGATGTCTTAGATCGCTTTGGTTCCGTGCGCCCCGTGGTTCTATTCAGGAAAGGGAATACAAAGGGTAAGCTTGCCACCCGAACCATCCCGGTACTAGAAGATCTGCGGAAACACTTAACGAACTACCACCCTCCGAAATGGGCAAACTATCTATTCCCTGGGAGGCATGGCAAAGGACATATCACCCCAGATGCCGCCAGCTGGATCCTTAATGAATTAAGTATTTTGCTTGTAACAAACAGGTCTTATGCTCGCCCTAGCGCCGTTACCGGGATGGCAGTAACTGGAAAGTGAGTGATTGTCTCGTTAATCTTTACTTTTGTGGCTTCTGACAAGGAAAATTACCAGTATTTCAGTTCGCCTATCTAAGCAACAATTTTTCGCAAAAACCCAGGAATTTGTAGCTCTTGAAGCAATTTAAACCTACAACCGATCAATCTCATCCATACTCAACCCCGTATATTGGGCAATATCCTGAGCGGATAACCCTGCCGCCTTCATCTGCTTAGCAATCTGCTGTTTTTCTTCCTGTCTACCTTGTTGTCTACCTTGTTGTCTACCTTGTTTTATACCTTGTTTTATACCTTGTTCTATACCTTGTTCCAGAGTTTCATCAATTAAGGTTTGGGTAACATTGTACATATCCCGGTAGACCTTCAGGCTATCCTGATACAGCGCTTGCTCCCTAGATGAGAAATTGGCAATCTCTGCCACATCAAATAGCTGGGCAAACACATCGTCTTGCAACGGTAATGGGGGTTCATTCAACTGGGCTAGGTGTTTAAATAGAAATAACCACTTGTCAAAATGGGATTCCAACTCATCAAGAGACTTGGTAAATTTCGGTAGCTCAACATAAATAAATTTGAGCTTATCGTAGAACACTTCACAGTGCTGATTTTTCAACTCCACCACATGTAGCAGTTCCGAATCGTGCTTGTGGTCATCAAATACAAAATCTAGGATGCCAACCGTATAAACTGCTGTAAGCTCATAGTTCCAAAATCCCTGTTGTGCCTGTTCTTGGATCGGGAAAGTAGAATAATAGACACTTCTATCCTTAAACAAATTTTGCTTGGCCTTCTGCATTTCTACGATGAACCGTTCACCAGTCTCGCTCTGACAATAAATATCAAAAATAGCCCTTCGATCCACTAAGGTATTGCCCAAAAACTCGGGATTTTTAAAGGTGACATCCTTCAGCTGATGATGGGGAGGCAACAGAGTATTCAAGAAGTCGATTAGCAGTGCCTTATTTGGCTCAGTGCCAAAGACACGTTTAAACCCGAAATCTGTGAGCAGGTCAATGTATTTATCTGGCAGCGGGAAAACCATATTAAAATGCTTTGATAGGGAGTCGGGAGTCGGGAGTCGGGAGTCGGGAGTCGGGAGTCGGGAGTCGTGAGTCGGGAACTTCTGATTAGAAATTATAACAATTCCTACAGGGATTGCTATACTATATACCAAACGCATCTAAATTATAGAAGCCTTACTCAGAAGCGATGCAGTGCGGTCTTTGGGGTTTCCCCCATGAGCAACTGCATCAAGACAGAGATTTGACAATTAATAAGCATAAATACTTATCGTATTAATCTCATATCCAGTAGGCATTTCAAAATAAGATGCATTTACTGTGGTGAGTTTTAGGAGGTCAAAATGCCATTACCGATCGCAGCCATAGTAGTTGCAGTAGCAACACCAATTCTTATTAATAAGGGTTTGGAAATCAAGGAAAAAATTGAATAAAAAGTTAGTGATGAGGAACTTGATAAAATTGAACCAATATTATCGAAATTAGGATTAACCAGGGAAGAAATATTAGCTCTAGATACTGAAAAAAAAATATCTAACCAAGTAAAAGCTCGACTTGATAGACTAGATAAAAGGATACAAGATGAAATAATTCAAGAATTACAAGATTGCTTAGATCAAGATGAATATTTTGAGATTGATTATAAATATTAAATTTTAAAATAAATAAGTAACTAAAATGTTTAATAAACAATGGAATACAGAGTATGAGGGAAATATAATATCAGTTTTAAACACTTGGGGAATAATAAATTTTAGTCTAAAAACAAGTGAGGCAAAACTTTATATAAATGGTGAAAAACAAGATGAATGTAACCATATGCTAGTTATGGGAAAAGAACCAATCATGCAAGGAAAAATTGATCTAGGAAATGGTATGTATAAAATAGTCAAAGTATATATGAAATCTGGCTTATTTTCAGTACAAACTAAAATTTGTATAGATGATATTCAAATTGGTGGTGATAGGTTTTAAATAACTTTATGGAAATCCCTATAAATTCTAACTATAGATTTCCATAACATTGCCTAAAAGGGTACAAACTAGGCAATGTTGTGATTTGTATTTGCAGCATGGGCTTTAATACAAGAAGTCGCTAAGGGATGTGATTTTACCATCAAATGTTATGATCTTTGTTTGCGATCGCTATATATACTTAAGAAGCTTAAAAATTAAACAGGGTAGGCATTGCCCACCCTATTTATAGCGCTTCTCATAGCTATGAGGTACACATAATTTGGCGTTGCTGATTCTCAGTATGGTTTCGCCCCCCTAGCCCCCCAATTCTGGGGGGAAAAACTCTCAAAGTCCCCCAAGCGAGCAATCCCTCGCTTGGGGGACCAACGGGGGCTTTAATAAAACTAGATGATCGCGCATTCATTCCTTAATTCAGCAACGCCCATAATTTTTCCCCGATTCCCGATTCCCGATTCCCGATTCCCGATTCCCGATTCCCGATTCCCTAAAACCCAAAAATTTGTACCTGACCCAAATTGCTAGATTCACTCCATAGCACTTCTGAAAAACTCAATTGTTTCTTTCAACGCCACAATAAATCGATCAATCTCTTCAAAAGTATTATAAAAATACAAACTGGCTCGTGCTGTACCAGTTACTCCTAAACGATGGTGCAAGGGTTGAGTACAATGATGTCCAGAACGAATTGCTACACCGTCTTGATCCAACAGGGTAGATACATCACTAGCATCCAATCCTTTAACATTAAATGTTGCTAAGGCTGCCCTACCTTTACCATCTATTGTTGGTTGGGGACCATACATGATTAGATCGGGAATTTCCTGCAACTGCTTAAACAAATAAGCGGTTAATTCTTCTTCATAGCTATGGATAGTATCCATACCCAAGCCAGTCAAATAGTCTACTGCGGCACCAAGTGCGATCGCTTGAGCAATGGCTGGTGTCCCTGCTTCAAATTTATGGGGTAAATCCCCATAGGTGGAGTGATCCAGAAATACTTCGGCAATCATTTCACCACCACCTAAAAATGGAGGCATGGCTTGGAGTAAGTCTAGTTTTCCATACAGAAAGCCAATCCCGGTGGAAGCACACATTTTATGACCCGATGCCACTAGCCAATCACAATTCATCGCTTGGACATCAATGGGCATATGGGGGATACTTTGGCAAGCATCAATCATTACCCTAGCGCCATAGTCGTGTGCGATCGCAATAATTTCGTCTACGGGATTAATACATCCCAAGGTATTGGAAACATGAACCACACTTACCAGTTTGGTTTTCTCAGAAATTAGCTGTCGGAACTGTTGTAAATCAAACTCCTGAGTCTCGGTCAATCCCACATACTTTAGTACGGCTCCAGTTTTCTGAGCAATAATTTGCCAAGGCACCAGATTGCTGTGGTGTTCCATAACCGAGAGAATAATTTCATCTCCCTGGCGCAGATTTTCCAAACCCCAGCTGTAAGCCACTAAGTTAATCGCTTCCGAAGCATTGCGGGTAAAGACAATCTCTTGTCGTGACTGGGCATTTACAAAACTAGCTACCTTATCCCGTGCCCCCTCATAACCGTCTGTCGCTCTAGTGCTAAGGGTATGGACACCTCGGTGAACATTAGCATTGTCCATTTCGTAGTAGTGGCGCAGTGCATCCAGTACCGCTACCGGTTTCTGGGCAGTAGCCCCATTATCAAAGTAAATCAGCGGTTTACCGTTAACCTCCTGGTGCAAAATAGGGAAGTCAGCCCGGACTTGATCAGCAATGGTTTTTTCTTGAGTTAAGGTCATGTTACTGTTGAACGTTATTCCGTTCCCGTTTTGAACTTATGACTGTTTCCGAAAGTCTTTGCCTAAGAGAAGCTAGGGGAATTTGATTGAGTATTTCTGCTACAAACGCATCAATCAACAGGTTACGGGCATCGGTTTCCTTTAGTCCACGACTTTGCAAATAGAAGACTTCATCCGCTTCCAGCTGACTGACTGTAGCACCGTGGGAACATTTGACATTATCAGCTGTAATCTCCAACTGAGGCTTGGTATCAACTCTAGCCTTGGGCGATAGCAACAAATTGCGATTCAACTGAGCTGCATTGGTCAACTGGGCTGCTTGAGGAACAGAAACCTTACCATTAAACACTGCATGAGCACTACCATCTATAATGCACTTTTGCAGCTGATTACTGATCCCATTGGGATGATTCAACATCACCGCACTATGAGTATCTGCCAACTGTTGCTCACTAATCGCGGTTAAGCCATTTAGAATCGTTTCGGTCCCCTCACCCATCTGAAACACCTCCAGAGTATGGCGAGACAACTTCCCCCCAAAGGCTATGCCATGGCAACTATAAAAACTATTCCGAGCTTGTGCGATCGCACTCTTGCCGACATGGAAAGCCTGATTACTTTCCCCATCAACCCGGATATGAGTCACCCTGGCATTCTCCCCAACCCATACCTCGGTCACGGAATTCGTCAAATAAACACCCTGAGCGCTCGCCTCTTGGCCATGGCAATACTCTTCAACTAAACTCAGCTGACTACCAGGCTCCGCCACCACCAAACAACGGGGCTGAAAAAGCCTAGGCACCCCATCAGCCATGGAAACAAACAGCAGATGAATGGGAAGCGTTACCTCAGCATTCCTTGGCAACCAGATCACCGCCACATCAGTCAAACCAGCGGTATTGAGCAGCGTAAACACATCGGTTACGCCCTGGTGCTTGCCCAAATAATCAGCAATTCGACTCTGATACTCTGATGGCAACTCAGCCAAATTCCCTAAAAACACCCCTTCAGGCAATCCAGCCACAGAGGATAGCTCAGGGGCATAAATTCCATTGACAAATACTAATCGGCTGTTCATCGCCTCTGGCAAAACTACCGGACTAATATCCAAGGTGCTTGTATCAAAAGCTAAAGCAGCCTCAAAGGTCTCCTGCAACAGTGGCGACAAATCCGTAAACCGCCATTCCTCATCTTTAGTGGTAGGAATTGCTAACTCCTGAGCAATCCCCCTAGCGTGGTTACTTAGCTCTTGTAACCAATCCATCTCAACCGGATTATCCTGGCGACATTGCTCTAGCAGTGCCGACAAATAAGAAACCTCCCGTTTTACAGAAACTTCCATAGTCATCAGACACTCACCTCAGCAGTCTCGTCTTCCAGCACCCAGTCATAGCCACGGGATTCCAACTCTAGAGCCAACTCCTTACTACCAGTCCTGAGGATACGACCATCTGCCATTACATGAACAAAATCCGGCTCAATATAATTCAGTAAACGTTGGTAGTGAGTAATCAATATCATGGCATTCTCAGCACTTGCCAATTGATTCACCCCATTGGCCACAATCTTGAGAGCATCAATATCCAAGCCAGAATCTGTTTCATCCAAAATCCCCAGTTTCGGTTCTAGAAGTGCCATTTGCAGAATCTCATTCCGCTTCTTTTCTCCTCCAGAGAAGCCTTCATTGAGACTACGCTCTAGAAAGCTGGGATTCATTTTAACAATTTCCAGCTTTTCTTCAACTAAATCCTCAAAATCAAATGTATCAATTTCTTCCAATCCCTTGTGCTTGCGACGGGAATTGTAAGCCACCCGCAAGAAATCTAAATTACTGACACCAGGAATTTCCAATGGATACTGAAACGCCAGAAATACCCCAGCCAAAGAGCGTTCCTCCGGCTCCATTTCTAAGAGATTTTGCCCTAAAAAACTTACCTCGCCTCCCGTTACATCATAGGCTGGATGACCTGCTAATACCTTAGACAAAGTACTCTTACCAGAACCATTTGGCCCCATAATCGCATGGATTTCTCCAGCTTTCACTTCCAGATTCAATCCCTTCAGAATCTGGTTACCATCCACATCTGCCGTCAAATCCCGAACAGACAATATTATTTCACTAGTTTCACTAATCATTTCTACTTGAAATTAAATGCTTTATCCCAGAAGTATTGTTAACAGGTTTAATGTTTAAGGTTAGCAGGTTTAATGTTGAATGTTGAATGTTATTAGGTTTAATGTTGAATGTTATTAGAGGTTGTCTGAGAAGTCTCATTTGCTACATCCAAGCCCCCGTTGGTCCCCCGAGCGAGCAATCCCTCGCTCGGGGGACTTTTAGAAGCAAATTGACTCTTGTTCCCCCCAAAGTTGGGGGGTCAGGGGGGCAAAATTCAGTATCAAAAAACTTTTCAGATATCCTCTTAGGTTTAATGTTTAAGGTCATCAGGTTTAAGGTTTAAGGTTATCAGGTTTAAGGTTGAATGTTAGCTGGTGTAATAAATATTAGACCAGGTGGTGCGTTACGGGACGGACTTTCCCAACAGTGGCTACCGATAAAATGAGGGCGAGCCCGTCCCTAACACACCCTACGCAACTAACTTTCAACAAACTAACCTTCAACCTTCAACCTTCAACCTTCAACCTCCCAACCTTCAACCTGCTAACAACCTCCCAACCTTCAACCTCCCAACCTTCAACCTGCTAACAACCTGCTAAATACCTGCTAACCACCTGCTAACCTTACTTATCCCACTGTACCTTCGAGCTTCAGGCTTAAAAGTTTATCTGCTTCAGCAGCAAATTCCATGGGAAGTTCATTGAAAACATCTTTACAGAAGCCACTCACCATCATGGAGATAGCATCTTCTTCTGAAATCCCTCGTTGAGCGAAGAAAAATAGCTGGTCTTCACCTATTTTGGAAGTCGAGGCTTCGTGTTCCACTTTGCCCATGTTGTTCTGGACTTGAATGTAGGGAAAGGTATTCGCCTCCGCTGTATCCCCAATCAACATGGAATCACACTGGGAATAGTTCCGTGCGCCCTTGGCCTTCGGACCAATTTTCACTAGACCCCGATAGCTATTTTTAGACTTACCAGCAGAAATCCCTTTAGAAATGATGGTGCTGCGAGTATTTTTACCGATATGCACCATCTTGGTACCTGTGTCCGCTTGTTGGAGATTGTTGGTTAGAGCAACAGAGTAGAATTCACCAATGGAATTGTCACCCACTAGAACACAACTGGGATACTTCCAAGTAATCGCGGAACCAGTTTCTACCTGAGTCCAGGAAATCTTTGAATTTACTCCTTTGCACAATCCCCGCTTGGTAACAAAGTTGTAAATTCCACCTTTACCATTTTTATCCCCAGCGAACCAGTTTTGCACCGTGGAGTATTTAATCTCAGCATTGTCCAGGGCAACCAGTTCCACCACAGCTGCGTGCAGCTGGTTACTATCGTACATCGGTGCAGTGCAGCCTTCTAGGTAACTAACATTGCTGCCTTCTTCCGCCACAATTAGGGTACGCTCGAACTGTCCAGTATCTCCATTATTAATCCGGAAATAGGTGGACAGTTCCATCGGGCATTTGACTCCTTTGGGAATATAGACAAAGGAACCATCACTGAAAACAGCTGAATTGAGAGCAGCAAAGTAATTATCTGCCACAGGAACAACACTACCCAGGTATTTCCGCACTAACTCCGGGTGTTCTTGCAAAGCTTCCGAAATCGAGCAGAAAATTACCCCCGACTCAGCCAGCTTCTCTTTGAAGGTAGTGGCGATCGAGACACTATCAAAGATGGCATCCACTGCTACATTAGCCAGCCGCTTTTGCTCAGATAGGGAAATGCCTAATTTATCAAAGGTTTCCAGTAAAGCTGGGTCAACTTCGTCCAGGCTATTGAGTTTTTCCTTCGTCTGTTTGGGTGCTGAGTAGTAGATAATCTTTTGGTAGTCAATGGGAGGATAGGTAACATGGGGCCAGGTTGGCTCTGTCATTTTCTGCCATTGTCGATACGCCTTCAGGCGAAACTCCAGCATGAACTCAGGTTCGTTTTTCTTAGCCGAAATCAGACGGATAATATCCTCATTGAGTCCACGAGGAATGGTATCCGCTTCAATATCTGTGACAAAGCCGTACTTATAGGGCTGGTTGACTAATGTCTTGACAGTGGCAGTCATCGATTTAGTGCTCTCTTATCATTAAGGATTCAACAGAGTTACAAACACAGTGATAGTTTGTTCGCCTTTGACTTTCCCGTAGAGTAGGTTGGCAGGTTGGAAGGTTAGAGGTTGTAGACTGCGGGTAGCGACTGCATCAAGACAGCGGCTTGCTTTTATCGCCGGTTACAACTATGATATACAGCTTCCTCATGCCCACGGGATATTATCTGGTGACTGGGTGGATTAAAACAACGTTTTTGTTGTTTAACTCTATTGTAGGTTATATTAACAACAAACATGTTGTTAAAGTCAAGAGAATTTAGATTTAATAGAAATAACGGTACCGACAAGCACCAAAGGGAAGCCTGAGTGCCCTTCCCCTGTTACCCAATCCCCAACTCCTAAGCCCATGATGCCTACTCAGCAAACTTCCACCAAGCGAGACATCTTACAATATCTCCTCAAACAGGATCGAGCAAGAGCCCAGGAGTTAGCCACAGCCATAGGGGTTAGCCCCCAAGCTATTCGACGTCATCTCAAAGAATTGGAGGCAGAAGGGCTAATTGAGTACAAATCTGTTCAAATTGGCATGGGGCGTCCTCAACATATCTATCACCTCTCTCACAAAGGACGCGATCGCTTTCCCCATCATTACGGAGAGTTTTCCGTTTCCCTGCTCGATACCATGACAGAAACCTTGGGTCGTGAACAGACTAGCACGATTCTACAAAAGCAATGGCAACGTAAAGCTCAAGAATACCGGGAGTGTATAGGAAATGGTACAGTGCGAGAGCGAGTAGGCAAGTTAGTAGAACTGCGTAGACTAGAAGGTTATATGGCAGAGTGGCACACCCTAGAATCAGGTAATTTAAATAATGGCGTTAGCGAGCAGTATATTTTAACCGAATACAATTGTGCTATTTCCAACGTTGCCGAATCTTACCCCAGTGTGTGTGGTCATGAACTGGAAATGTTTGCCGCCGTATTGCCAGATTGTACAGTGGAGCGTACTCACTGGCTCAATAATGGAGAGCATCAGTGCGGCTATTTAATCAAAGGGCCAGCAAATAACTAACATGCCAGTAACTAAGGCTGTAAGCATTCAGCTATCAGCTGTCAGCCGTTAACCACAGGCCCCAAGTTAATACCACCTCAAGTAGCTTGCATGGTAAAGGCTTATAGCGTGGCACAGGCTTCTAGCCTGTTACATACTCCATTAGCTGATAGCTGATAGCTGATAGCTGATAGCTGATAGCTGATAGCTGATAGCTGATAGCTGATAGCTGATAGCTGATAGCTGATAGCTGATAGCTGATAGCTGATAGCTGATAGCTGATAGCTGATAGCTTACAAATTATGTAGTAAACCTTGAAAACCCTTATGGCTGATTCCCAGCAATCCTCAATCCAATTCTTAACTCCGGAAGAATCCGCTGATGTAGACCAAGCATTGCTCTCTTCCCCAGAGAAATTTTTAACTCGTTTAACTATTTCCTCCCTCAGACTGTTGAAGCATATTTCACAAGATACTGGGGTGCCCATGGAAGAGTTGACCCATCAGCAGATCATCGATTGGTTTGAGAAGGACAGTAAGATTCGGCGAGAACAAGGGGTAGAAGCCGCTTTTTTGAAATGGTAAGCCAATAAACAGGTAATATTGTCCCCTTCACTAATTATTACTTGCAGTTGGTAAGTGATAGTTGGTAGTTGGTAAGTAAGCATTCAGCTCTCAGCATTCAGCCGTCAGCGGTCAGGTGTCAGCAGACGTAACATAGATTAAACCAATGCTTACCTGTTTTCTTAAAAAGTACCTCAAGTAGCGTGGGCATAAGCTATCAGCTAATGCGCTTCGCGCAGCGTGCGCGTAGCGCATTAGCTGATAGCTTACCTTGGTAGTTGGTAATTGGTAGTTAACGATTCTCCATCACCAACTATCCAGGGATTATGTTGGATGTGATTCACTGGACTTGATATAATCGGTTAATTATTGACAGTTTACTGCATAGTACTGTTAACAAACAAACCTCAACAAAACCTAATCAAAAATCAGCAATTTAGAGCTTATTTATAAAATAAATATTAATTTTTTTTGGGGTGCGTTAATAAATCGTAACGCACTTATTTAATCTAGTGCTTTTGGGGCTAATTTTAGTTTTGTCACTAGTCAAAACTTACCAATAGTGTAGCTATCAAGCGCCCTACAGCCATTTAATCCTTTACTTTATAAATGACGGTTTAGAGGATTTTGGGTAAAATTATTGATCAAGATCACATAGATGCGTTGTCCTAAATCACAGTCTTGCGTGATCTAAACCGATGAAATGGATATAAGTTACCGCTAGCATTCTTAGGTCAGCTGTTAATACTCAAGGAAATGGTGCATCATGAATACTCAACAAATTCGCTTCGCAGCCATCACGATTTTAGATATTGCCCTATTGTTCACAGTCCCCATCATTATCCAATTATTCTCAAAAATTCCTTAAGTCCAAGGAAGTATGTCTTAGGAATGATCAATGATGTATCGGCACATAATATAGCGTTTCCAAATGAGATGTAAACCTAAGAGGTGTTTTTTGATTTTTAAATAAAACTCTGGATCTCTTTATCCTATTGCCTTTTGCCTATTGTAGGCAAGCAAATTACTGCCATACCTGTGTTTACAACTCATATAAAAACGCTATCAGCACATAGTTTTGCATTAATCGTTTTTCGAGTACAAGCCCCTAACACCTAGCATGGGGTAATTCATTATTAATCATTCATCTTCATCATTCCCTGATCACTGTCGGGATCAGTGGCATTCCTAGTTCAGTTAATTTTAGATATAAAATAAATCTGAAAATGATCAATGAAAGTAATCAATAAATTTCAAAATCTGGTCTTGACCGGAATAATAGTGAGTGTGGGGTTGTGGGCAATACCAGTATCAGCACAAGTGGAGGATGAGCAAGTCAACGATCTTGTAGAAGCACTGCGGCTTTCGGCACCACCCAATCGCCGGAATGATGGCATGTACAGCGACTGGCAAGTAAAACCTGCCATTATCCCTAGCTGGACATCTCAATGTGCAGGACAGGCAATGACACCTGCACAATTTGAAGCCGACCCGACCACAGCACGTAGTGTGGTGGCTTGTATCATCAGACGGGAACTAGAGATTGAATTTAGAGATAGTGGCAACAATGAAATGATTGCTGTTCGCCGTACCGCCTGTTGGTGGATGACAGGAAAACCCTCTGGCTGCAACAGTGGCGCAACTGCTGACTATGTCCAGAGAGTACTCGGCTTTTATCAGCAGCCCCATAGGTCAACACCAGTATTCGCACAAGTAGAGGATCAGCAAGTCAACACTCTTGATCCGCAAGTCAACCCTCTTGATCCGCAAGTCAACGCTCTTGTAGAAGCACTGCGGCTTTCGGCACCACCCAATCGCCCGAATGATGGCATGTACAGTGACTGGCAAGTTTTACCGGGGATTATCCCTAGCTGGACATCCCAATGTGCAGGACAGGCAATGACACCTGCACAATTTGAAGCCGACCCGACCACAGCACGCAGTGTGGTGGCTTGTATCATCAGACGGGAACTGGATATTGAATTGACAGATAGTGGCAACAATGAAATGATTGCTGTTCGCCGTACCGCCTGTTGGTGGATGACAGGAAAACCCTCTGGCTGCAACAGTGGCGCAACTGCTGACTATGTCCAGAGAGTACTCGGCTTTTATCAGCAGCATAGGTCCAGTCAAGCAGTAGTGCCACTAGCCTGGAAATTCTAGTCGCTGTTGACCCTTAACCTTCAGGCTTCTTAGAATTTAGAATTTAGAATGCAGAATTGAGAATTGAGAATTGAGAATTGAGAATTTAGAATTTAGAATTTAGAATTTAGAATTGAGAATTTAGAATTGAGAATTTAGAATTGAGAATTGAGAATTGAGAATTTAGAATTGAGAATTGAGAATTCTACATTCTGCCTTCTGCCTTCTACATTCTACATTCTACATTCTTCATTCTTCATTCTTCATTCTTCATTCTTCATTCTTCATTCTTCATTCTTCATTCTGCATTCTGACCAACAACCTTCAACCTTCAAGCCTTCATGCTGCTTGTCGGGACAACAACAGTTGAACAAAGTTATCACTAACTGTATGGTCTTTAGTATTCGCTGCGTATTGAATTAAGGTTTCCCGCAAGCGCCAAGCAGCATCCCAAGGCAGTAAGGTTGCCAAGAGGAAGTACACGCCGCGAAACCTAGGGTCACTGATATGCTTGTTTGGCAAATCATTTCCTTCACCTAGGAACGTCTGCACGATGAAAAAGTCCTGGATTTTGTCGTGGCGGAAATACCATTCTTTTCGATCATTGCCTGCATGGTCAACAAATAGACGGCAAAATACCATTTTGTGGCGTTCCATGCAAATCAGTTCTTCAAACCATTTGTCAGCTGGTATCGCTACCTCATCTTGCAAGCGCATCTGGTAAACTGTCTCAGCAAATGCCTCTAGGGGAAATTGTCTGAGATAGAGTTGTTCATACTCCTGAGCCATATATTGATACTGCTGTTGCTGCAAATTCAGCAAGTCTGGTTTCTGCCCATGGGCTATCATCTGAGCCACTATGGTCAGGTCCATCGGGTTGGACAGCATCCGACGCACAGTTCTCTGTTCTTCTTCTGATTGGTACTGAGGTAAAACGGTGTCAATATACTTTTCGCAGGCTTGTTTGTACTTTATACCCGAGATGGGAGCATCTGGGGGCATAATTTTATAGCGCGATAGTAAAAATTTCTCAATCTGCTTAGGTTTCAATGGTTGCAGTACATAGGTCGTAGCGCAAGAGGGGGTCTGCCACTCCATGGATTGGGTCCCTATGATAATATTGCCCTTGAAGTAACTTTCCACAAAACTGGTAATCAAGGCTCGTGTGTCTGGAGTGACTTCATTGAGTCCATCAATACAGATATCAATGGCATCACTGTAAATCAGGTCTCGCAAGAAACCAGAGTCTTGGGCGAATCCATGAAGTTTTGCTTGAATCGCTTCGATCACGCCATTAGCGCATTTCTCTGCAGGTAAATAGACGATGATTCGCTTAGATGATTTCACTAAGTGGCGTAGAAACATGGATTTCCCTAATCCTGATTCTCCTTCCAGGACAATGGGTAATTCCAGATCTGGTATTGCTTCTTGAATGGGTTGGGTTATATTTTTTCCCTTCCGCTCGACTTCCAAGTTAGGAAAGTAAGCTTGCTCATCAAAGTTTTCTAAATCCGCATCTGACAGCAAGGATTCCTGGAAGGGCGCAAATAACTTGGAGCGTAGAAAGGGAATCCAAGTTAGGGCTATGCCCACATACCCCAGTCCAAAAAACTTCCGCACCCAGGGATTCCAAAAGAAGATAGCTTGGACTTGGGGGGATTTGGGATAAAGCAGTATCAGTCCCAACCAAAATAGCATATGAGTTAGCCAGATAATCACCCCTTCCCTAAAAATTTTCTGATAACTACGAGAGTCCTGTTCTTCCTGGAGATCATAAAGACCACCACGAACGCTTTCTATCCATCTATCCTGGAAAATTTTCTCCGTGTCTTGCTCTAGCCTTTGGATAACTGTTTCAAATTCCAGTATCGATTGTTCCAATTGCACTTTGGTGAGCTGCTTCTTCTGTTTACCAAGCTTAGAAGCAATTTCGACAAGGGCAGAGGCGGCGGAATCGTGAACATCGATCGATTCATCTGTCAACAAGACTTCTATTAGGTTAGGCACAGCCTGAATCCCTTCCGTTCCCATCTTTCCTAAAGCAGAGGCAGCATAATAACGAACATAGACTGAGCTATCCTTAAGCAACTCAATTAATAGAGGCAAAGCATCCTTAGCTGGCTCTCCAATTTCCCCTAGTACCTCGGTAGCGCGAATCCGGATCAGGATAGATTTATCCTTCCTGAGTCGCTCAATCAGCTGGGGAGCAACATCTTTGGTTTTCTCGGCAATCTGCTCTAGGGCATTGACGCTAGTTATGCGAACCAACAAGGATGTTTCATCCTTTAGGGCTTCAATCAGGTAAGGTACAGCTGACTTGGCTGCCTCTTTTTTATTCCCTAGGGCATAAGCAGCGTTAGCACGAACCTCAGCAGATTTATCATTCCTCAAGGCTTCAATTAGGTGAGGTACAGCCTTATTGGCTTTCTTGCCTAAGTTGCCTAGAGCATAAGCACCATTGGCACGAACTTCAGCAGATTTATCCTTAAGTGCATCAATCAGATCAGGGATAGCTTCATAAGATGCTTCTCCCATCAATCCCAGAGCAGAAGCAGCTTTGGAACGAACTGTCGCCGAGTCATCGTTCCTTAGGGCTTTAATCAACCCAGGGACAGCTTGATACGCTTCCTCTCCCATACTCCACAGAGCAACAGCAGCTCCCTCCCGAACTGCAGCAGATTTATCTGTCTTCAGGGCTTCAATCAGTAAATAGACAGATTTTGAACCACATTGGACTATTGCTTGTTTAGCGGTTGTATTGTCTATATCGTCGAATTTGGCGATATTAGTCTTAATCTCTGCTTGAGTACACCCTTGAGCTAAGGCAGGACTACAGGGCAGCAGTAGCAATGAGCAGCCCAGTAAAAACACCTTGAGCACTGAGGAAGTGGGTTGTTTGATGCACCTAATCATAGAAGTTCTCCAAGGTTTCGTGAGTATAGATACAAGCAATCTCTTCACAAATCCAGTTTTATCTCTCTGAGGGGCTATAAAAGTACCCTTGGGGGTACTCTTGAGGATTCCCCACTCCCTGATATAGCGCTACGCTTAGCGTCAGAAGTTAGAAGTCAGAAGTCAAAGGTGCGCTTTCCGTAGGCGAATTAAATTCGCCACGGGTCGCACCTAAAAGTAAGCTATGACTTACGTTTCGGAGTTTAGGAGCGATGCAGCGCGGTCTTGGGGAGGCAGCGCGGTCTTGGGGAGGCAGCGCGGTCTTGGGGGTCCCCCGGAGACGAAACCTTAGACAGTTGAGCCTTTATGGTTGGTAGGTTATGCAAAAAAGGGTTAAAACTTATTGATTAAGGCTCAACTGTCTTACGGTAACTTCAAACCATGAGCGACTGCCGTGGTTCCCCCCATGAGCGACTGCCGTGGTTTCCCCCATGAGCGACTGCATCAAGACAATGTCCTAACAGTAGCGCGTAGTGCTATATCCAGTCCGGTCGCCTAGGTATTAAGTCTTAGGTATTAAGTTTTAGGTAAGCTATCAGCTATCAGCCATCAGCTATCAGCTATCAGCTATCAGCTATCAGCTATCAGCTATCAGCTAAAGGCTGACTGCTGTTCGCGTAGCGTGCCCGTAGCGCATATGTTTACAGTTTTAAATATTAAGTTTTAGGACGATTAAGTTTTAGAAATATTAAGTTTTAGGTATTAATTCTTAGGTATTAATTCTTAGGTATTAATTCTTGAGTATTAGGGACAAGAGGCGTAGTTGAAGGCTTCTTTGCTTTCGGAAGACTTAGCAAACTTTGTCAAAATCCCCTTAGTCTAGATGTTTAGAGCCTCATGCCTAAAATCTAGAGCCTAGAGCCTAGAGTGTATAACCTTAACCATCGGAAAGGATCTGATTTGTTTTTTTTTCTTAACATTTGACTTTTGTCGAAAAAAGTGTCAAAATAGATACAGAAATAAAAATTGGAATTGAATAAGCATTGAGGTCTCTGTCGGATCAGTGGCTCTCCACTCAGATATCCTGAAGTAGATAAGCCGTAGAGAACCCAAGAAAGTGATACCTAGGGCAAGCTTGCCTAACCCTTAGACAGAATTCCTCACCTGGCCAACCAACTTATTAAACAATTCCTGGCCAAGCAACTTATTAAGCAATTCCATTAAGTAATTCGATTAAGCAATCCAATCGGAGGTATTCGAGCAATGAAACTTTCTTACCGAGGTGTCAGTTATCAAAGTGAACCATCTACCCTAGAAGTATCTGAAGGTGAAATTGGTGGCACTTACCGGGGTCATAGCTGGAAAGTTCACCGAATTAAGCATAATCCTTGGCGTAAATCACCCGCTAACATGACCTATCGTGGTGTTACCTATAAAAGAGGGTAGCTATTAGTATCACTAGTTTTGTTTGAGTCAAAAAGTGCTGAGGTAAGCATTGAGCTATCAGCTATCAGCTGATGGGCTTTTCCCCAGACTTTCAATTTTAAATTTTTCACTAAAGCTGTTTGACCTGGTGGGTGGAATGGCCATCTTGGTGGAAGGGGCAAGATGCTTATTCCACAAAACTCTTCAAACCATTCCATTATTAAGCAACATCGGATTTTAAGCTAACAGCCTTCAGCTGTCAGCTGTTAGCTTACATTAAAAGCACTCAAGACTATTGAAAAAAGTGGTCTGATATTATTATTAGTCAATCGGAGGGGTAATAGATATGAAACTTAGGTATCGTGGTGTAAGTTACGACGCTGAACCCTCTTTACTAGAAGTGAGAGAGGGTGAAATTGGTGGCACTTATCGGGCTCAGAATTGGAGAGTTCACTATCCCAGACACATGCCTGAACCCCCACCAGTAAATCATCTGAAATGGCGTGGTGTTTCTTACTGCACTGGTAATCCAACTGTAACTAATTCTGATGTAACTAATTCTCAACCAGTGGCTAAATCGATTTCTACTGTGGCTGCAAAGACATCGATTGCTCGCCACCGGCTGCAAAAAGTCTTGAATGAGAGCAGAAAAGCGCATCTGGCTACTATGCGCCAAACTTTGGAACATCGTCTAGAGGTAGCTAAAGCTAACGGTGATCAGAATCTGGTCAGGCTTCTAGAAGAGGAGTCAAAGCAGATGCAACCTATCTAGTGAGTTAACACAGATACTCTCACAAGTCTGGTGACGAGTCAGTTTGGGATTATCGCCAACCCCAGCCATTGCGATATAGATTGACCAAACCTTATTCAAACTTTTTCACGTATCCACAACTCTCTAACACAAGACAGAGCGATCCACAGCGATCGCTTTTTTGATGCTTTGATTTTTCATGCTTTGATGACTTGCGACACTCTGGTAGGGCAATATTTGTAACAAATTTGACACTCCCCGGTCATTAGACGCGGGGATTCTTGAAACCTATTATTATTGGTCATACATGAAGCCCGCGCACAGGTAAATCTATCATGCTGAAATCTTATCGTGAACACCTAGCTGAACGGGGAGCTCAAGGAATTCCTCCCCTACCCCTAAGTGCTGAGCAAACATCCCAACTTTGTGAACTGCTGCAAAATCCACCAGCTGGGGAAGAAGAAGCATTAATGGCTATGTTACGCGATCGCATTCCCCCTGGAGTTGATGAAGCAGCTTATGTCAAAGCCGGGTTTTTAACTGCGATCGCAAAAGCAGAACTCACTAGTCCTCTGATTTACCCCCAGGGTGCTGTAGACCTCTTGGGTACTATGGTCGGAGGCTACAATGTCCAATCCTTGGTTGAGTTACTCCAGTCTGATCAAACCACCTTAGCAGCCGAAGCCGCTACTGCCCTAAGTAAGACATTACTTGTCTTTGATGCGTTCAATGATGTTCTAGAAATTTCCGATGTCAATCCTTACGCCAAGCAAGTCATCGATGCTTGGGCCAATGCTGCGTGGTTCATCCAGCGTCCCAAACTCCCCGAAGCAGTTACTGTAACTGTATTTAAGGTACCTGGAGAAACCAATACCGATGACTTATCCCCCGCCACTCACGCCACCACTCGCCCAGATATTCCGTTACACGCCTTGGCCATGTTGGAATCTCGGATAGAGTCGGGTTTAGAAACTATTGCTAAATTAAAAGAAAATGGGTACCCTGTGGCTTATGTTGGGGATGTTGTTGGTACTGGTTCATCCCGGAAATCGGCAATTAATTCCTTACTTTGGCATATTGGTGAAGATATCCCCTATGTTCCTAATAAACGGGCTGGGGGATATATCTTAGGTGGCAAAATTGCCCCGATCTTCTTCAACACGGCTGAAGATTCTGGTGCATTGCCCATTGAGTGCGATGTTTCAACAATGGAAACTGGGGATGTGATTACCATCCATCCCTACAAGGGTGAAATCACTAACCAAGCTGGGGAAGTTATTTCCACCTTTACCCTCAAACCCGATACCATCCTCGATGAAGTCCGTGCTGGTGGACGGATTCCGTTACTGATTGGGCGATCGCTTACGGATAAAACCCGGGAAGCCTTGGGATTAGAACCGAGTCCCCTGTTTGCCCGTCCAACCATGCCAGAAGATACAGGCAAAGGCTTCACCTTAGCCCAGAAAATGGTCGGTAAAGCCTGTGGCTTACCCGGTGTTCGTCCAGGTAGCTCTTGCGAACCGATCATGACTACAGTTGGTTCCCAAGATACCACAGGACCCATGACTAGGGATGAATTGAAAGAACTGGCTTGTCTTGGTTTCAGTGCGGACTTAGTCATGCAAAGCTTCTGCCATACTGCTGCTTATCCCAAGCCCGTTGATGTCAAAGTCCATAAAAAATTGCCCGACTTCTTTGCCTCTCGTGCTGGTGTAGCCTTGCGTCCTGGGGATGGCATTATCCACTCTTGGTTGAACCGGATGTTATTACCTGATACCGTAGGCACTGGTGGAGACTCTCACACCCGTTTCCCCCTAGGCATTTCCTTCCCCGCCGGTTCCGGATTAGTGGCCTTTGGTGCTGCTTTGGGAGTCATGCCCTTAGATATGCCCGAATCTGTGTTAGTGCGGTTCAAAGGTGAATTGCAGCCAGGGGTAACCTTGCGGGATATTGTCAATGCTATTCCCTATGTAGCTATTCAAAAAGGATTGCTGACAGTAGAGAAGACCAATAAGAAAAATGTCTTCTCGGGACGGATTATGGAAATAGAAGGATTGCCCGATTTGAAAGTTGAGCAAGCCTTTGAACTTACTGACGCTAGTGCAGAACGGTCTTGTTCTGGCTGTACCATTAAGCTCGGAGTAGAAACAGTATCTGAGTATTTGCGTTCCAATATCGCCCTACTGAAAAATATGGTAGGGCGAGGCTATCAAGATGCCCGTACGATCATGCGTCGAGTGGCCAAGATGGAAGAATGGTTGGCAAATCCCGTACTGATGGCAGCGGACAAGGATGCAGAATATGCTGAAATTATCGAGATTGACTTGAATGAAATCACTGAGCCAATTGTAGCTGCTCCCAATGACCCAGATAATGTAAAATTGTTGTCTGAAGTCGCAAGCGATCGCATCGATGAAGTATTCATTGGGTCTTGCATGACCAATATTGGACATTACCGTGCTGCAGCCAAAGTCCTAGAAGGGGAACCCCCTGTTAGCACTCGGTTGTGGATTTGTCCCCCTACCCGGATGGATGAGAAACAACTCAAAGAAGAAGGGGTTTACGGTATCTTTGGCATAGCTGGTGCCCGGACTGAAATGCCTGGATGTTCCCTGTGCATGGGAAATCAAGCTCGGGTTGCTGATAAAGCCACAGTATTCTCCACCTCTACTCGTAATTTTAATAATCGTATGGGTAAAGGTGCCCAAGTCTACTTGGGTTCTGCTGAATTAGCAGCAGCTTGTGCCTTATTAGGTCGGATTCCCAGTGCTGAAGAGTATCAGTCAATTGTAGCCGAGAAAATTAATCCCTTTGCTAGTGATTTGTATAAGTATTTGAACTTTGATAAAATCGCTGGATTTGAAGATGAAGGACGGGTGATTCCTATCGAAGAAATGCCCAAGATTGAAGATATTTTGGGCATCCCAGCGGGAACGCTCAAGTAGATTAGTTTTAGTTTAGCTTAGCTGAGTTTTCGGGTGAGCTGTTAGGTTCACCCGATTATTTCTATTACTTAAGCTATCAACATTCAGCATTCAGCATTCAGCATTCAGCATTTAGCATTCAGCATTCAGCATATGCTTAGATGGGCTTTTCTCCATACTTTCAATTTTCATTAATCTCGAACTATTAAATTCGACCGTTTGCGCATTGCGCATTGCCCACGCTAAGAGGTTGTCTGAGAAGTCTCATTTGCTACATCCAAGCCCCCGTTGGTCCCCCAATTCTGGGGGACTTTTAGAAGCAAATTGACTCTTCCCCCAAAGTTGGGGGGTCAGGGGGGCAAAATTCAGTATCAAAAAACTTTTCAGATATCCTCTAAGGGAACGCCCTACCTTAGGCGAATGAGGTTTATTTTCAGCTGACTGCTGACCGCTGACGGCTGACTGCTGACATTGAGCGCGCCTAGTAGATGGCACGTTTTTACACAGAAGAAGTTAGGCGAGGTAAAAATCCTGATAACAACAATGCTTGACTTAACTAAAATCCAATCCCTTGCTGAATCCTATTCTCCCCAAGAACTATTTGCTGCTTTGGTTTTGCAGCGACGATTCAATGAGTTTGATGGCCCAGAAGTTATTACTGACCTTTCCAAGCACAGAGATTTATGGGCAAGCTTTCTGTTTACCAAACCAGTCTTTGCACCAGATGAAAATGGCTTAAGTTTTGGTGGTCTGGTAGATACCCTGCTGGCAATGGCAAACTATCGTCCCATGCCAGATAGCAGCATTATTCATTTTGTGGCCTATCCAGCAGATACCTTATACATACTTGCAGAAAATCAAGATACTAAAGTTTCCCAACTAATAGATTTGGGTAAAAAATGGCGAGCTGACTCGGTAGAGGTAACTGATGGCACCAATGAAGAGTACAGTTACCGACTCAAACGCCGATTGAGATATCGATACGAAGGAGCATTATGGGGAGACGATATTCAACGTGATCGGGATGCGGTTGTTGTTTGCTATTGGTGGGATTGAACTGTATTTAAGCATTCAGCTATCAGCCACACAAGATTTTGCCTCGATTCCCGATTCCCGATTCCCGATTCCCGATTTCTGGTACAATTATAAATATAGCTTTCCCGCGCATCAAAGGATTGACATCCGTGGTACTTAAAGACTTAGAGCAACAACTTCTTGCCCTTAGCCCTAGTGAAAAAGTGCAGGTTATTCAGTTACTCGCTCAAAGTCTCACAAGCAATTGGCAAGGAATTGAGAAAAACCCTAGAGTTTGTGGGGGAGAAGCTTGCATTGCCAATACTCGTATTCCCGTCTGGTTACTTGTAGAAGCTCGTCGTCTTGGATACAGTGATAGTGACCTTTTAACAAGTTATCCAACAATTACAGCTGCTGATTTAGCGAATGCTTGGGTATACGCAAAAGCTCACCCCGATGAAATCGAAATAGCGATTGAGCGCAATGAGGTAGCCTAGTAGATGGCACGTTTTTACGCAGATGAGCAGTTCCCTTTTCCTGTAGTAGGATTATTACGCACTTTGGGGCATGATGTTCTGACTGTCCAAGAAGCAGGTAATGCAGATAGAGGTACACCTGATAATGAAGTACTCGCATTTGCCATTAGCCAAGAACGCTCGGTTTTGACTATCAACAGAGATGATTTTATCCGCTTGCATCGCCGAAACTCTGACCATTTCGGCATTGTTGTTTGTACCAATAATCGTAATTGGGAACAGTTTGCAGAACGGATAGATGAAGCTGTAAAAGCAGAGGAAACTTTACAAGGCAAACTAATTCGTGTGGTACGTCCTGCTAAATGAGGTGATTTCTGCTAAAAATCTTTAGCATTATCTGGTTTGTTTCAGCCTAAAGCAAGACACTAAATTGATGTATCAACAATAAAAGGCTTGCTCCCAAGTGGTTTCATATTGTATGCCAGGAGGCGGACTTGAACCGCCGACACGAGGATTTTCAGTCCTCTGCTCTACCAGCTGAGCTATCCCGGCTTGCTTTTTTTGACGCCTTATTAAGGCTAACAAATCTAGTCTGGATTTGCAAGTAGATCAGAAAATTTTTTTTTGCGATCCAGCTTCAATTTTTGTCTACTGTCCCCTGCTCCCGATTCCCGATTCCCGATTCCCGATTCCCGATTCCCGATTCCCGATTCCCCACTTTGCCGCGAAGTCTAGGATATAACCAAATCACTCAACCACCCTCAGCCAATGTTTTCCCTAACTCAAACCAGTACCCGCCAGCGAGAAATCCTAGAAGTTGTCTTCCGAAACGGTTGGGATTACATGCGAGGACTCCTAACGGGCAACAAAAATAATGACGAACCTCAACTCCCCACTCCTGCTGTCCTTCGCAACATTTTAATCGATTTAGGTCCGGTGTACGTTAAGTTAGGACAACTGCTGTCTACCCGTCCCGACCTATTACCAGGAGCCTATGTTGAAGTCCTGACTGACTTGCAAGCCAATGTACCAGCAGTAGCCTGGAGTGAAATCGAAAGCCTGCTACAGCAAGAACTAGCCAAGCCAATCTCAGAAACCTTTACTACCATCAATCCCCAAGCCATTGCTGCTGGTTCCATTGGTCAAGTCCATCGGGCTACCCTCAAAAATGGTCAAGAGGTGGCTCTGAAAGTGCAACGTCCTGGGATTGACCAGATAGTTGCCCAAGATATTGCTATCATTCGGGGCTTAGCGGAGTTAGTCTCTCTGACGGAATTTGGTAAGACTTACGATATCGTTGTCATAGCAGATGAATTTGTTACTGCCCTAGAAGCAGAACTGGATTTTACCCAAGAAGCTAACTATACCGATAAACTCCGCAGTAATCTATCCAATAGCCGCTGGTTCGATTCCCAGCAATTAGTGATACCAAAGATTTACTGGGATTTGACCAGCCAAAAGCTACTTACCATTGAGTGGCTGGAAGGGGCACCTCTGCTATCGGCGCAATTATCACAAACTCAAGAGGGCAAAGATCCCCAGACCCAGCGACGGGAAATTACCACCCTGTTATTTCGGGCTTTTTTCCAGCAGGTTTACATCGATGGCTTCTTCCATGCTGACCCCCATCCCGGAAACATATTTTATCTGAGGGATGGTCGCGTCGCTTTATTAGACTGTGGGATGATTGGACGCTTAGACCCCCGCAGCCAACAGATTTTGACGGAAATGCTCTTAGCAATTGTAGATTTAGATGGCAAGCGATGTGCTCAGTTAACCCTACAACTATCTGAAGCCGGTGAGTCGGTCAATTTATCTGGCCTGGAAAATGACTATGACCGCATGCTGCGCAAGTATTACAACCGAAGCCTCTCCAAAATCAACTTTAGTGAAGTGTTTTATGAGATACTGCAAGTCTCGCGCAATAATAAAATCCGCTTACCCGGTAATATGGGTTTATATGCCAAAACCCTAGCTAACTTGGAAGGGGTTACCCGTGGATTTTATCCTGACATTAACCTGCTCGACCAAATCAAACCCCTGATTACGGAAGTGTTTCGGCGTCAACTCCTGGGAGATGATCCCTTACAAACCCTTCTGAGAACTATTTTAGATCTCAAAAGCCTGTCATTGCGATCGCCTTCTCAAATCGAATTATTTTTAAACCGGGTTAGTTCCGAAACCCTGAAGTGGAATATTACCGTCCCAGAGCTAGACAAACTACGTTACAGTATCGATGATTCCGCTAATCGACTTTCCTTCAGTATTGTAGTCGGTTCCCTGATTATCGGTGCAGCAATTGTGGCCTCAGGAAGCCAAACTCCCCAGATGTTAGTGGTTACTAATATCCTGTTTGCTGCTGCTAGTTTTTTAGGATTGTGGCTGATTGTCAGTATTTTGCGTTCGGGACGGTTACGATGATTTGATAAGGGAGTAGGGAATCGGGAATCGGGAATCGGAACCCACCCCTAACCCCTCCCAGGAGGGGAACGGGAATCGGGAATCGGGAATCGGGAGCATTCAGCTATCAGCTTGTAGGGTGGGCAAAAACATTTTGGTTCTTTTGATTATTCTAGATTAGATTACTTTGCCCACCCTACTTTAATTGGTATTTTTTTTTACTATGGCTGACGGCTGACAGCTATCAGCTATCAGCTTGTAGGGTGGGCAAAAACATTTTGGTTCTTTTGATTATTCTAGATTAGATTACTTTGCCCACCCTACTTTAATTGCTATTTTTTTGTACACACAAGTCTTTGATCCCCCCTAACCCCCCTTAAAAAAGGGGGGAATTAGATTCAAAAGTCCCCCGAGCGAGCAATCCCTCGCTCGGGGGATTTAGGGGGATCTGAACCAGGGATTCAAGCCACTAAAATTTACCGCTTACAAATCCTGTAATTTTCCTTCGGATTTAGCTGTCATTGCCTCCTCAAGTAAGAAGTCTAACTTCCCATCGGCGATATCAGCTTCAAGCTGTTTATCCCAGAGTAACCAGTCTTTTTCAGCAAACCACTCTCTCAAGCGCACGAAATCTTCCTTAGAGAGAGCCTCAATTTCAGCTTGAATCTTTTCTACTTTTGTCATCATAAAAAAATGACTGCAATCCTAGTGATTAAATCTCTATAGTCTAGCATAAAAATTAACTTGCTCTAGGCTAGATTTTTTAGCTTGTAGGGTGGGCAAAAACAGTTTGGCTATGCGTGAGTATTGATAGATTATATTACTTTGCCCACCCTACTTTAATTGCTATTTTTTTGTACTGCTTAGAGTAGAGTAATGCCAGATTGTTGAGAGATTTGGCAACAGATGGGTGTTGTTGACCTAGGAGTTTTTTCAACATCTCCCGGACAGCCCCAATACTTTGAGCAAGCGTATCACTCGCCGATACTAACCTACTGGCATGGCCGTTTCTCCGAAGTAAAAAGAGTGCCTTTGCTCATTTCAGTTATGTTTATTCTACAACAAGATACTGGCTATTCCGGAAAGTTTGTTAGCTAACCTCAAGAGTGTTGAACCCTTGACCATTCGGTCACGCTGCGCGAACGGTTAGCTGTGGGGGATTATCCCCCGAACCCCCTTTTTTGGTGAGATTTAAGAATCGCTCTAACCAGGGTAATGCCTGGTTATAAGCCCCTTGACCTTGGTAAAACCAACCTAGACCCTGGAAAGGTTTGTTTGACATCCTCCCCCCACATAGCGCCATCTTGCTATGCTCGATGTCTTAGTGGGGGATTCCTAACTCTCGCGAATTAGGTTTTCTGCTTCGTCTCGTGCCAACTAGAGTATCGTGACCAATACTCCCCGTCGCTTCCAATCCACAGACATTTTCTAGCACGCTATGCCCTAGCGCACTTACTCCACGATTCCTAATTTCTTGGCTAGCTGCTACATCCCGTGTAGTTGTATATCCACAATCAAAGCAATGCTGAAAACGAATATCTAGAGTTTTCTTTCCTGTATGTGCGCCACAGTTAGGACAAATCTGAGAAGTCCCATCCTTATTGACTTTGGCAAAATATACGCCACGACGAAAACAGACCCACTTTAATATATTTACAAACTGACCGAATCCAGCATCGACACTGTGTTTTGAAAGCATCCCTCTTTGCCATGAGACAAAGTTGATATCTTCTAAAAATATCATGCCAGCACCATCACACAAATGATGAGCCAGCTTAAAATGCCAATCTTTACGAGTCTCAGATATTTGCTGATGTAGTCTAGCTATTTTCTGGTTTAACTTGTGCCGATTATTCGAGCCTTTTTGTTTGTTCTTTAGCCTACGTTGTAGCAATTTCAGCTTACGTTGTAGGGTTTTCAGAAATCTAGGTCGCTTAATCTCTTCGCCATCACTGGTAGCAACAAACTTGTCAAAGCCCAAATCCACACCTCGCGGATGACCGTGAGGCATGGGATTAGGAACGTCAACATTTAGTTTAAGTGATAGCATCACAAAGTAACCAGATGCCTTTTTAACTACTCTTGCTTGTTTGACTTCAAACCCAAAGGGAATAGGTCTAGATTGTCGCCATTTCACCCATCCCAGTTTGGGAATCTTAATAGCATCATTTCTGATCGGGTTTTTCCCTAACTGTGGAAAAACAAAAGAACGCATCCGATACTTATTTTTAAACCGTGGGAAACCAAAACCCCTAGCCTTCATATCATCCCAAGCTCTATCTAAGGTTCTTAATGTTTGCTGTAGAACTTGAGAGTGAACTAATTTGAGTTGAGGATAGACTTTCTTAGCTTCGGTTAACTGTTTGGCTTGCAAATGGTAGTTAGGAAATGGTTCGTTAGCAGGAATGATGTATTCATAATGAATCGAACAAGCATTTATAGACGACTTACGAGATGCACACCAATCTTTACGCTGTCTAAGGGCGAAGTTCCAAACCGATCGACATATATCTAGCGTTTGCTCGATAGTAGCAATCTGTTCGGTATTTGGTTCTAGCTTGTATTCGTAGGTCATTGTTAGCATACAAGTATTATACCTGACACAGGTTATAATGCTGTGTCAGGATTTAATGTATTTGAGGTGCGACCCGAAGGCGCTTTCCTAGGCCGGGGAACCCGGCCTAGGAAAGCGCCCAAAGACCGAACCAGAATGAGGGGTAGACAGGAAAACAATTCCCCTCGTCCCAGATGCGATCGCTTCCCATTTGCCAAAGTCCCTAGCACTGCGCAGCATCTGTTTAACCAGCAGTCCCCCCATACTGTGAGTAACGAAAATTATTGGGCGATCGCCTATCTCATAACTATCCAGTAGATCTAAACTATTAGTCGCCCGGTCTACCAGAGGCATAGAATTACCCTTCCATCTAAACGGTTGTACCTCATAAGCCAGAGACCAAATTCCCACATCTGATAAATCTTGCCCCAGCCAAGCAGGCCAAAAATTATCATCATCTCGCCGTTCTTGCGGGTGCCAAGTACTTAGCGCATCACCCCCGAGTCCATGGACAAAAATGACATCCCCACGGCGATCGGGATTCTGAGCACCATAAATTTCAATTAAATCGTTACGATCACTCACAGACTAGCTCTCCAGGAATAAAGGTCATTGAGATTATTATTGAGATGCTTCGTGACCCTGATCCTCAGCTAGGGTGCTGGCATCGGAACAATTGACACCGATGGGGTTAATCGCCATACCCTTACCACATCTTGCTATTGCATAGATTAGCTACTGATTGAGTCGAGAGAAATCCAGAAAGTGCCAATAAATTCTCTGTCTACCCCATATTCCGCCACGCCCTACTCCCTGTTCCCAGATCCGCTGTTCCCTGTTCCCTATTCCTCTATTTTTATCCGGATAAAAAAAATACTTATTTTTCCTCTGTGGGGCTTGAAAGTCGAGTGTCAGACTTTAACTATGGCGGCATCTTGAGGTACCATTCAAATAATGGTATTGTTATAGATGCTAAACTAGGTACCGGTGAAGAAGGATTTGATGCTAGAGTCCAAGCAGGGGCTCAGTTCAAATTTTAATAGTAAGGTATTAAAGATTAGTTAATTGCAAGGTTGAAAGTTGTTCGCGTAGCGTGGCCTTTTGGCCAAGGTTGCAGGTTAGCAGGTTGAAGGTTAAAGGTTGAATCTTGGATTCTAAATTCTAAATTCTAAATTCTAAATTCTAAATTCTAAATTCTAAATTCTAAATTCTAAATTCTAAATTCTAAATTCTAAATTCTAAATTCTAAATTCTAAATTCTAAATTCTAAATTCTAAATTCTAAATTCTAAATTCTAAATTCTAAATTCTAC